>JAHEIK010000007.1:17671-21739 GCA_024639415.1 Planctomycetota bacterium | reverse complement strand
AACAACCTTGTACCCGGCACCGAGTTCGAGAGCGCCTCGCTGGAAGAAATCGTGATGAAATCTTCCGGCGGCATCTTCAACAACGCCGCGCAGGTCTGGAACCACACGTTCTACTGGAACTGCATGAAGTCCGGCGGCGGCGGCGAGCCCTCCGGCGCCCTGGCCGATGCCCTGAACGGCGCGTTCGGCTCGATCGACGACTTCAAGCGCGAGTTCAAGAACGCCTGCGCCACGCAGTTCGGCTCCGGCTGGGGCTGGCTCGTCGAGAAGGACGGCAAGCTCGAGATCATGACCACGGCCAATGCGGACCTGCCCATGAAGCACGGCGCGAAGGCGCTGCTCACCTGCGACGTGTGGGAGCACGCCTACTACGTGGACTTCCGCAACGCGCGCCCCAACTACCTCCAGGCGTTCATCGACCACCTCATCAACTGGGACTTCGTCGCCGGCAACATGTCGTAGGCGATCGCCGCCAGGGCGCACGGCGAAGCCATGCGCAACGAACCCCACCCACGTGGGGACTCGGCCGCAGGGGAGCGCAGCACGCGCCCCTGCGGCCGCTTTCTTGGGGCCTGTCCATCCGGACTCGGAGTTGCGGCGACTGTGCCAGGTCTCCCCGTTGCCCGCCCTCGGCGCATCTGGGATCCGAGGGAGCGGGGGCGCGGGGCGGAGGGTCCCCATGCGCACGTCCGCACTCGTCTACATGTTCCTCGCAGCACTCCTGCTCGTACCCGCGGCCTGCGGCGGCGGCGGTGGAGGCGGCGGCGGCGGCCCAGCGACCGACCCGTTCCTCGGTACGTACTCCCTGAGCCAGTTCCGCGGCGTCATCGGCCCACCTCTGGAGGCCACGGCCTACTGGTCGACCTTCTCGTTCGACGGTCTGGGGAGCCTGACAGGCGGGACCACGAGCAGCATCACCAACGGGACGCTGGGCGGTCCGATGACCTCCCCCGCAGGGTCGGCCACGTACACCATCCTCGGCGGCAACGCGCTGCAGTTCACCAGCGGTGCGGTCACCACGGGTCTGGGCGGCATGTCCGCGGACGGAGCCCTGTGGACCATGGGCGTCGTCGCTCCCGGGTCCGGGGCGAGCATCGTCTGCGGTGCGCGCCACGAGAGCGGACTCTCGGTGGCGAGCCTCAACGGCCGCTATCACTACGCGCAGTTCCTCACGAGCGCCAGTGGCACAAGTGACGCCAGCTTCTGGGGTTGGGTCGACTTCGACGGTGGCGGCAACGCGAGCTACTCGATCTGGAGCAACATCGACGGCACCATCAGCGGCGCTCCCGCCACGGTGCCCGGGACCTACACGGTCGCTGCCAACGGCACGCTGACGCTGACCCTCGGCACTGCGACATACCGTGGCAGCGTCGCCCGCGGCGGCGCCCTGGGCTTCTTCTCCGGCTCGACCATCGCCGGTGGACCGGCCGGTCTCGGGGTCCTCATCAGGTACAGCACCGCGGCGACGAACGCGATGTTCAGCGGGACCTACCACACGACAGCGATCATCGCGGACGCCGCCCTGGCTCCGGCCATCAACTGGCGAGCCACCACGGGCACCACGATGGCGGACGGAGCCGGAAGCTGGGCGCCTGTGGCCGTCACGCTCATCGACGACGCAGGCACCGTCTCGCCCATCTCGGGGCCGTTCCTCCCCACGTCCTACACAGTGGCGCCCAACGGCGGCATGGTCTTCACCGGTGCTGTCGGTGCGATCGCTTCGGACGGCAGCGTCGCCGCGCTCATCGGCGGCACGACGGCCGGGAGCGGGCCCGTCCTGTACATCATGATCCGTTAGCGGACGGTCCCAGAGAGAGAGGCATCCGATGCGCAACCTGGTCCTCGTTCTTCCGGTCGTCACGGTCCTGCTCCTCCTCCCCGCCGGTTGCGGCGGGGGTGGAGGCGGCGGCGGCGGCGGCGGCCCAGCCACCGACGCCCTGCTCGGCACCTACAAGCTCTCGCGCTTCGTCGGCTTGGGCGGGCCGCCTCTGACCGCCGGCGCCTCGTGGCGCACGGACGTGTACGACGGCCTCGGCGGAATCACCAACGTGAGCGCGCAGTCCATCGTCAGCGGCGTGCTGGGCGTGGCTTCGAGCTCGGGTACGGGTGCCTACCGCATCCAACCCGGCAACGTGCTGGAGATCATGTCGGGGGCGACGGTCGGCAGCGTGGGCGGCCTGTCCGCGGACGGCGCGCTCCTGATGTACACGCGCGTCTCGGGGGGCGCCGGGGCGACCCTCACCGCCGGGGCGCGGGAGGAGGGCGGGCTCTCCACGGCGAGTCTCAGCGGCCGCTACCACTACGCCCAGTTCGCGGCCAGCCCCACGAGTGCGAGCGATGCGACGTTCTGGGGCTGGGTCGACTTCGACGGCGCAGGCAACGCCAGCTACACGCTGTGGCACAACGAGGACGGCTCCCCGAGCGCGGGATCCGCGCCCGTGAGCGGCACCTACAGCGTGACGCCCTCCGGCGCGCTGACGCTCTCGCTCGGGCCTGCGGTCTACACAGGCAGCGTGGCGCGCGGCGGCATGCTCGGCTTCTTCAGCGGCTCCACCGTGGCCGGCGGCATCGCCGGCCTGGGCCTGCTCATCAAGTACAGCACCTCGGCGAGCGTCGCGACGTTCAGTGGTTCCTATCACCTGGCCGGGATCTTCGCGGACGCAAGCTTGCTGCCGGCCGTCAACTGGCGGGCGCTCACCGGCACCATGTCGTCAGACGGTGCAGGGCAGTGGGGGCCGGTCGCGATCACGACGGTCGAGGACGACGGCACCGTGGCGACGGCTCCCGGACCGTTCATGCCTGCGCCCTACACCGTTGCGGCCAATGGCGGCATCGGCTTCGGCGACGCGGTGGGGGCCGTCGCTTCCGATGGAAGCGTGGCCGCTCTCGTCGGTCCGTCCTCAGGGGGCTCCGGGCCCATCCTGTACATCATGCTGCGCTGACGCCGAGGCGTCTCACTCGTCGCCCTCTACGGCAGCCGGTAGACCGCGCCGCGGCGCTTGCCTTCGCGCAGCAGCAGGCCGCGCGTCATCAAGTCCTGCAGGTCGCGCAGCCCCGTGCGGGGTGATGTGCCCGTCATCTCGTAGTACTCGCGATTCGTGCAGCGCCCGTGGCGCGCGAGATGGTCCAGCAGCTTGCGCTGGCGTGCGTTCAGGTCGTCACGCGGCGCCCCGCGCGGCGCAAGGAACGCGCCGTCGGCCGGGCCCACGTCGAGCCGCAGGTGCTCGGGACCGACCTGCTCGGCTTCGCAGAGCACGGCACAGCGCTCGATGACGTTCTTGAGCTCACGCACGTTGCCCGGCCAGGGATGGCGGTAGAGCACGTCCATCGCGGCGGAGGTCAGCCCGCTCGGACCGCCGCCCGAGCGCCGCACCGCCTCCCGCAGGAACTGGTCGACGAGCGGCGGAATCTCTTCGCGCCGCTCGCGCAGCGGCGGGATCTCCAGGCGGATCACGTTCAGCCGGTAGTACAGATCCTCACGGAACTCCCCACTCGCGACTGCCTTCTCCAGATCCTTGTTCGTCGCCGCCACGATCCGCACGTCGACCGTGATCGTGCGGGTACCACCCAGGCGCGTGAACTGGCGCTCCTGCAGCACGCGCAGCAGCCGCACCTGCGCGCTGCTGGTCATCTCCGCGATCTCGTCGAGGAACAGCGTGCCTCCGTCGGCCAACTCGAAGCGGCCCTCGCGGCGTCGTTCGGCCCCGGTGAACGCACCGCGCTCGTGACCGAACAGCTCGCTCTCGAGCAGCGTCTCGGGGAACGCGGCGCAGTTGACCGTCACGAACGGTCGGTTCGCCCGTGCACTGCGGCGGTGGACGAGGTTCGCGATGACTTCCTTGCCCGTTCCGGTCTCGCCGGTGACGAGGACGGATGCGTCCGAGCGAGCCGCGCGGCGCGCTGACTCCACCACCCGCACCATGCGCTCGTTGCGGAAGATCGCACCCTGCTCGAACGGCGGGATATCCACCGCCCCCGTGTCGAGCCGCGCGACGTCCTCCACCTGGTCGCCACCCTCGCGCTGTGCCGCCGCCTGGGCCCGGCCCGCGGCGTCGAGCAGGAACTCCA
>JAHEIK010000007.1:0-17661 GCA_024639415.1 Planctomycetota bacterium | reverse complement strand
GCCGATGGACACCGTGGTCGTGACGGACTCGCCGCCCGAGTCCGGCGACACCTCGACCGCGGCGAGGCGTCGCCTCAGCATCTCGGCAAGGCCGCGGACTTCGTCCTCGCTCGCGCCGGGCCAGCGCACGGCGAGTTGCTCCTCGCGCAAGCGCCCGAGCCGCGCGCGATCCCCGACCACGCCGACGAGGGCGGCGGCGCAGGCGCGCATCAGCTCGCGGGACAGCTCCACGTCCCTGCGCAGCGCCACGTGCTCCAGGTGGTCCAGGCCGATACGCAGCAGCACGGCACTGGGGCCGCCCGCGACTGCACGCTCTACGTCGGCGCGCAGCGCGGCTTCGAAGGCGGTCGCACCCGGCAGCCGCGTGACGTCGTCCAGCGCGGCGAGGCGATAGAGGCGGGCGTTGTTCAGCGCGCTCGCCGTGATCCCGGCGAGAGGCTCGAGCAGCCTGCGGCGCTCGGCCTGCGGGACGTCGGCAGCCTCGGCCCAGCCCAGCAGGACCAGACCCTGCAGCTCGCGTCCGGAGTGCAGCGGGAGCGCGATCCACGCGCGGCTGTCCGCCAACAGGCGCCGGCCGACCGGGCCCTCCCCATCACCGCTCTCGCCACCGCCGACGTCCAGCGGGCGCGTCGCCGACAGCGCATCCTCGAGCCAGCCGCCCGGGGCCGGGGCGAACGGGCGATCGGCGAAGCGCGCCGGCGAGGAGCCCTCGGCCACGACCGTCACGGGACCGCGCGACGAGCGCGCGTCGAGCAGCATCACCTCGTCGGCGCCGAAGCGACCCTGGAACAACTGCACGACGACGCGCGCACGGCGGCCGAAGTCCAGCGAGGCGGCGAGCGCCTCCTGCGCGTTGCGCAGGAAGTCCAGGTCCTCGACGCGGTGCCCCAGGTCGCGCCGCATCTGATCGAATGCGACCGTCAGGCGTCCGACCTCGTCGCTGCCTGCCTGCGGCACCTGCACGTCGAAGGTGCCCTGGCGGACCGCATCGGTCACGCGCACGAGGTCGCGCACCGGATCGGCGACACGCCGCGCGACGATCGTCGCCACACCCACGATCAATACGAGCCCGAACAGCGCAAGCCAGAGCAGCGGCTCGCGCTGCTCCTCCAGGGCGCGCTCGATCGCGCGCCTGCGCAGTCCGAGCGCGAGCCACGCGCCGCGGGCCTCAGCCGGGGCGGCCGCGCCAAAGCGCTGCGCGACGACCAGGTGGGCCGCGGCGCCAACACCGACCTGCGGGAGCAGTGTCGAACCTGTGGTCGCGCGGCCGGCGAGTTCGTCCACGCGACCTGCGAGCGCCCGTCGCATGGCTTCGGCGTCCTGGCCCGACTGCGTCAACGGGCGGCCGTTGTCGTCGACCACGACGGCAGCGGCCCCCTCGTCGGCCAGCCCCTCGTAGAGCGCGGCCGCGAGGAACGCGTCGTCCACGCGCAAGCCGATCGTCACGCGCACCCAGTCCTCGGTGCGGCCGTAGCGCGAAGAGCCGACGAGCAGCAGGCCATCCCAGGGGCTCGTATGCACGCCCGGTTGCTCTCCGGCACCGCGTAGGAAGCGCGGACCGCGCAGCCCGGTCCCTGCCGGATCCAGCGGGATGTTGAGTACGGGCAGGGCGGCTCCGGAGATCGCTACGGTGCCGTGCAGGCCGTCTTCCAGGGCTGCGGCTCCGTAGAGGCGCGCCACGCGATGGAGGTCCGCGTACTGACCGCGCCCGGTCTCGGTCGCCAGGTGCCGCGCGAGGCGGCGGGCTGCGTCGCGCACGCGCACCAGCGCCGCATCGAGTCGTCCTTGGACTTGCTGTAGTCCGCCTCGCACGCGTCCGGCGTGCTCGGCCTCGATGCGCTCCGACGTGTCGCGATTGACCAGGATCAGCGTGACGGCAAGCGGCACGAGGGCTGCGGCCAGGACGCCCGCGCCGAGCCGCCACGTGAGGTAGCGCAGCCGTCCTGCCGCGTCGACCACCAGGAGCACGCCCAGGAAGACCACGAGACCGAGGCACGCAAACAAGGCGACCTGGGCGCGTTCGCGCTTGACCGCGACGGAGCGCGGCAGTGGCGCCGAGAAGGTCAGCGTCGCGCGCGGCTCGACGCCGAGCTCTCGCGGCACACGCACGCGGTCGGCCTCGGCGGCGGCCGTCGCCGTGAGGTAGGTCGCGAAGTCCGGCAGCCCCGTGCCGAGCAGGAGGCCGTCGTGCCCGCTCTCGTCGGTTACGACGCGGACGCTCTGCCCATCGTCCGCGCGACGTGTCCGCACGACGGTCGCCGCGACGACGCGCACGGATCCGCCTGCGCCCAGGTTCTCGATCACGAGCTTGGTCGCGACCCGGCTCGGGTCGAGCGGCACGGGCAGCGCCTGGTGCACGTGGGTGAAGCCCATGGAGTCGCGCCAGCGGAAGGCCTCGTGGCTTTGCACGCCGCGCGGGCGGCGAATGCCGGGCAGCAACTGCTCCGCCGTGATGTGCTCGCCGTTGCGTACGTCGATGGGCGGCGCGGGTGCACCGCTCGCATACGTCAGGGCCACGCGGGCGAGCACGTGGTCGCCCAGGAGCTGGGGGAACGCGCGCTCCGCGCTCAACAGCAGCCAGAGTCGATCGGCTTCCGCGAGGACCGGGAGGTCGAGCGTCAGGCTCGCACCCGGCGCCAGACCGCGGCCTTGGTTCGGCCCCGCCGCGTGCGCGAGCACGGGAACCCGCTGGAGCGTGGAGCCGGAGAGCAGCAGCGGTTGTGCGGCAGCGCCGTCCTCGATCAGGTCCAGCCCACGCAGCACCGCCGGCGGGGCCTCGGGATCGGGGACCCACGTGATGGACTGCAGGGTGTCCGTACGCACCAGCCGGACCTGGGCGTCGATGCTCGTCTGCGAGCCGCTCGTCGCGATGCGCTCGACAGCGGTCTGGCCGCTGAGACCCACGAACTCGAGGGATCCGAGCGCGACGGGCCCCGAGCCGCGTGTCGCCGGTGCGGCCGCGAGGCGCATGCGGATCTGTCCGGGCTCGAGCGGGCGAGGCAGGAGGAACGTGTGCCTGCGGCGCAGGTCGAATCGGTAGGCCGGCACGCCGCCATCTCCCGCGAAGGCGCCCTCGGCGTGCAGCGGGACGAGCTTCGCGGCGACGACGCCGGGCGCCGCTCCCACACGCCCGCCGCGCAGGAGGGCTGTGAGGGCACGCGCGCTCGCATCGGCATCGGCGTCGGCGGGGAGGTAGGGCGCCGCGTCCGCCGCAACATCGGCTGCGCGGTCGGCGACGGCATCGAGCTCCTCGCGGACGCTGCGCTCGTCCGCATCCGCGGACAGCGAGGCTTGCAGGTAGACGGCGCCTCCGAGCAGCACGCTGGCCACCAGCGCGATGAGCTTGCTGCGGGCCCGCACACGCGCGAGCCGGCGTGCGCCCGGCCCCGCGAGGACGAAGGCCGCGCCCAGGCCGAGGACGGCGAGCAGCAGCCACGAGGTCCCCCCGCTGCCGCTCGAGTCGCCAACGGGGCGGAAGGCGTCGCGGGCGGGAATCTCCAATACGCCGAAGTGGTCCGGATGGAGGTAGAGGTCGAAGCCGCGGTTCCAAGACAGGTAGGTGTCTGCCGCGCCGCCGGCCACGTCGCTGTCGTTCAGGGCCAGCGCGAAGCCGAGTTGTGCCGCGTCGCGGTGGTCGATGCCGAAGTTCGCCAACGGGATGCGGGCTTCCGCGTCGTAGCCGCCCTCGCGCTCCGGGCCGCGCACGACCTCGACGCCGCGGAGGCCGCCGTCGCCGAAGACCTGCCGCCGACCCTGATACACGACGCCCCACGGCAGCTCGGGGTTGGCCGGCATGAGGAAGATCTGCCGGCAGCCGGGGGTGAAGCGCTGGGGGGGGCGCACGCCGGGCTGCAGGTCCGGGTTCACGAACAGCTCGAGCGAGTCTCCGTGCCACCACGCACGCTCGCGCTCATGCAGCACGACGTCGTCGGTGAAGCTCATGCCCAGGTAGAGGTCGTCGCCCTGCACGGCGACGCGCACGAGGACGGAGGCGTCCTCGGGCCCCGTCCAGGAGTTCGCCAGGTTGGGGTGCAGCTGATTGCGCGCTCCCAGGAGTGCCTGCGCTGTGGCGGGTACGGCGGCCCACTCATCCAGGGAACCGTCCATCCGGACGGGGGCTTCCAGAACCTGGGCGCGGACGGTCAGCGCCTCGGGCGGGGCGAGCGGGCTGGGCGGATCGGCGGCGTCCGCGTGCTGCGATGTGGGGCCCGCAGCTGCCAGAAGCACGGCCAGCAGCAGCCACGGCGCCCTCCGGGCGGCCGATTGGCGAGGCGGATTCCGTCGCTCGGGGGATCGCATGCGGGGCCCTTCGAATGCGCCTCGGGGGCGTCCGGTAGCCCCGGCGGCACATTCGGCGGGCATTCCGCCGTCGAATTCAGCCACCGGGGCGGCGATTCTAGCCGCTGTCGACGCCCCTGCCACCTGCGCGGAAACAGCCCGACGCGAACGGGAGCCCGACGAATCGCTCGGGCGGCCGATTGGTAGGGGCTGCGGCCGGGCCCGATTCCGACCGATTGGTTGAGGAAGACGGGGAGGTCGACCCTCCGTCGGTCCAGAGCGCTACGGTCCGGGGGGAAGCTCGCCCTGGAGTCGGCTCATGCGTCCTGCGCAGGACCGGCTCGATGGCCTCGACCCGCGTCAGGGAGGCTCCATGAGCTCACGCGCCGGCTGCCGCATGTCGCTGGTCCTGGTCCTGGTGGCCAGTGCCGTCCTCTTCCTGCTGCCGGTCAGCACAGCGCTGGCGCGCGAGCCGAGCGTCGTGACCAGCGTGCCTGCGCGCTCGGTCCGGACGCTGCCCGTCGCCCGCACGCGCGTGGCCATCCCCGCGGCGCAGCGACCGATGACCGCATCGCAGATGGCCGCCACCCACGGCCTCACCTACCGCGACGCAGGCACGTTCGTCCTGCTCGAGGGCGGCAGCCTACGCGTGCGCATCTACCCCGGCACCAGCACGGTCGTGATCGCGGGGCGCTCCTACCGCGTGAAGGACCCGGCGCTGCGCAGTCAGCGGGACGTCGTGCTCTCCAAGCGCGTCGCCGGCTTCATGAACCACAAGATCGGCGCCTACCGTGCCGACGAGCGCGTTCGCAGTCGCCTCTACACGGCGAAGCGCCCGCGCTACGAGCCGCTGCCGCCGCTGCCGCCCAAGCCGGTGCGCACGAAGCGCGTCGTGAAGCCTATTCGCACCGCCAAGCCCAAGCCCGTCGCGGCGCGCCCGCATCCCGTCACCGCGGGCCGTGGCTGGGTGCCGCCGACGCGTGATCGCAAGTGGAAGTGGATCGTGCTGCACCACTCCGACGACCTCAGCGGCAACATGGCGAAGTACGACGACTACCACCGCAATGACAAGCGCTGGGAGCACGGCTGCGGCTACCACTTCGTCATCGGCAACGGCTCGCTGTCGGGCGACGGCGAGATCGAGCTGGGTCCGCGCTGGCCGCGTCAGCTGCACGGCGCGCACGCGAAGACGCCGGACAACCGCTACAACGACTTCGGCATCGGCATCTGCCTGGTCGGCAAGTTCAACGATGGCGCGGGGCGGCCCAGTCGCGCGCAGATGGACTCGCTCGTGCGCCTGGTGCGCTGGTTGATGGCGCGCTACGACATCGACGTCGACAAGGTCCATGGCCACTGCGACTGCTGCTCGACGGAGTGCCCGGGCAAGAACTTCCCCTGGGCAGAGCTGAAGCGGCGGGTGCGGCGCTAGGGCGCAGCATCCCGTAACCGTCACCGTAACCGTCACCGGCGTACCCGTGACGGGCGGGGCGCCTGCAGGAGCCTTGGGAACTCGCGCGGATCGGGCAACCACTCCCCCTTCGCAGGCTCAGGGGTCGGGATGCCCCTACAGGGCTCCTTCACGGCGCGTGATCACGCACAGGTCGCCGTAGGGGCACCGCGAGGGCCGGCTTCCGGCGGCCCGAGTCGTTGCCCGGCCCGTGCCCGATTCTCGTGATCCGGAGAAGAGCGGGAGAGGAGACGGGCGACGGGCACGGGCTACGGGGACGCCGGGAACGTGTACGGGAACGGTGACGGGTACGGGGGAAGCCCTGTAGGGGCCTTGGGAGGTCAGCGCCGCAGGCGGTGGCCGAGTCTTGGCCCGGCGAGGGAGCAGAACGGGAGAAGAGACGGGCGACGGGCACGGGCTACGGGGACGTCGGGCACGTGTACGGGAACGGTGACGGGTACGGGGTTGGAATGGACCTTCAGTCCATTCCAACAGCGACGTACTTGCCGCCCGACTCCCGGGCGATGCGCTTCATCAGCGTCACGTTGTGCGCCTGGCCCACGCCGATCGCGTGGACCACGATGCCGCGTGCGTCGTTGGCCTGCTTGAACGCCCGGTACGCCATCTCGACCGCGAGCTCGTAGCGGTCCGCCTTGGCCTCGAGGGCCTCCTTCTCCGCCTGGTGGAGTTCGGCCTCGGCCTCGTAGCGCGCCTGCTCCTTCGCGTGGCTCTGCGCCTCGCCCTCGTAGCGCCGCATCTCGGCCTCGTAGCGTGCCTGCTCCTGCTCGTGGCGCTGCGCCTCGTCCTCGAGGCGCTGCTTGTCGGAGTCCGTCAGCGCGGCCTCCGCCTTCGCCCGCGCGGCCTCGGCCGGCACCCTCGCCCTCTCGGCCTTCTCCTTGGCATTCGCGGCCAGGGCCTTCGCGCTCTCGGCCTTGGCCTTCTCGCTCTCGGCGTACGCCCTCGCGCCGTTGGCCCTGGATTCGGAGGCAGCCGCCTTCTCGCGCGCGTAGGGGTCTCCGAGCGGCTCGTCCCGGAAGTGCGTCGGCGCCCCGTCCGACAGCAGGAAGATCGTGTCGATGCGCTCGGAGCCTACGCCCTCGGGCTCCTTGGCCTTCTCCTGCAGCGTCACCTTCTCGGCGTACTCGAGCGCCTTCAGCATCCCGTCGAACAGGCTCGTCGATGCGGCGGGCTCGAGCGGCATGAACCACTTCTGCGCCTTGGCCTTGTTCTCGCGCGTGGCGCGCACGATCTGCGGCGCCGGATCCCAGGTCGTCACGCTGGCGTTGTAGAAGAGGATCGTGAAGAACGCGTCCGACGCGAGGTTGTTGATGGTGCGCGCGAGCTGGATCTTCGCGACCTCCAGCCGCGTCTTGCCCGCAGACGTCTCCTTGCCGTCCTCGCTCGTGAAGGGCACGTTCTCGGAGTTGTGCACCGCGGGCGCCTTCATCGAACCGGAGCGGTCCAGCAGGAACGCGATGCGCTTGGACGGCGTACGGATGCCGTAGAAGCTGACGCCGCCGGACATCGCGAGCGGATCGAAGCGCTTGGCCGCGTCGAGTTCCGCCAGCCACGCCTCGCCCTCCGTGCTCCACCAGCGCTTCCACGCCGGGTAGTCCTGGCTGAAGCGCTTGCCCGTGAAGCGCTGCAGGAGTGTCTCGATCTCCGCTGCGGGCAGGCCGGTCGTGTCCTGCAGGCCGGCGATCAGCAGGGGCACGGAGCGCCGATCGTCGAGCGTCGCCAGGACCTTCACGGCCATGCGCTTGACCGCGGGGCTTCGCGACGTGACGCAGCGCTCGAGCCTGAGTGCTGCGTTCTCCGGCTTGTGCTTGCCGACCCACCGCAGGCCCTTGATCGCCGCCTCGGGCGAGAGCGGCTGCTGTAGGATGCCGAGCACCGCGTTCTGGACGCGCGTCGGAGGCGAGTCGAGCAGGCGCCCGAAGCAGGCCTCGAGCAGCGCGCCGCTCGCGCGGTCGGCGATGAGACCCGGCACGCCCTCCTTGGCCAGCCAGCCGAGGGCGTCGGCGGCAGTCAAGCGGTCCACGGCCGAGGCAAGGTAGCGCTGCACGCGCAGCTCGACGTCGATCTCGTCCTTGGCTTCGTTCCATGCCCGCAGACGCTTGCCGTGACGCTTCTTCTCGGCGTCCGACCACAGCGTCTGCTCCTCGCTCCATCCCGGGCCGTGCTTCTTCTCGAGCTTGGCCTCGACCTTGTCGAGATCCGTGCGGCGCTTCTCGACCTCCGGCGCGAGCTTCTTGACGACCAGCGCGTGGGAGGCACGGTTCCACGCGAACACCACCTCCGTCGCGCGCCGGGTGTCGTCCTTGGCCAGCAAGCGCAGCAGCGGCAGCTTCTCGTCCAGCCGCCCGGCCTTGCCCATGACGCGCTTCGCGCCGGACGCCGTCTTGCGGAAGGTCGGATCGTCCATGCGCCCCCAGGCCGTGCCGGCCAAGCCGAGTGCGAGGAGGAGGGCGGGCAGGAGGCGGCGGCGGGTTCGGAGCATAGGCAGATCATAGCCAAGCCGCCCGGACTGCCCCCTCGTGGCGTAGTCTTGGGCCGTGGGTGAGTCCGCCGATCTCGACCGGCACTTCCAGGAGGCCCTCGCTGCAGGCGAGGCGTCGGAGATCCTGCGTCTGGTGGACGATCTCCAGCGCCAGGGCCGCTTCGGCGAGACCCGGGAGCGCCTCGAAGCCGCCTGGGATGCGCTTCCGAGCGAGCCGCGCATCGCCGAGCGCCTGCTGGAGCTCTACCAGCGCTACCACAACTGGCGCCGCTTCGATGTGCTGGCGCAGCAGGCGCTGGATGCCCATCCGCGCTCGGGCGAGCTGCACTTCGCCGCCGGCTGCGGCTACGAGGCACGGGGCGATTGGCAGGAGGCCTGGGAGGCCTTTGCCCGCGCCGCCGCGCTCGCTCCCGAGGAGGTCGAGCCCGTGCTGCGGCAGGCGCGCGCCTACCGCCTGGCCCAGCGCGTGGACGACGCCATCCGCGTGCTCGGCAAGGCGCTCCGGCGTCACGACCGCTATGCACCACTCCACGCGGCGCTGGGCTACGCCTGGATCCAGAAGGGACGCGCCGACAAGGCGGCCGACTGCTTCCGCAAGGCGCTCCAGCGCCAGCCGGATTGGCATCCCTACCTCAATGATCTCGCCGGCGCGCTGATGCTGGACGAGAACTGGGCCGAGGCGGCGCAGGCCGCGATCGAGTCCCTGCGCATCCGCAAGCGCAACGAGCGGGCGTGGACGGTGTACGCCATCGCCAACAACCGCTTGGGTGACGACAAGCGCGCCGAGCAGGGCTACCGCAACGCCGTGCGTGCCGCGCGCGAGCCGACGCGCGCCAAGGGCAACTACGGCCTGTACCTGGCCAGACGCCCCGAGCGCCTGCTGGAGGCCGTGCGGCTCCTGCGCGAAGCCTACGAGGCGCATCCCGATTGGGACGAGGTCGAGGCGCGCTTGCACGAGATCACCAGCGCCGACGAGTAGTCGTCCTACTTCGCAGGGTCCTTCTTCGGAGGCTCCATGCGTCCTCCGCGCACCGACGGGTGCGGGATCAGTCCACGCCCGCTGCGCGCGAGGAAGAGCACGGCGAAGCACGTGTCGAGTGTGTCCATGGGCGCCATGGTCGTCTTCGTGTTCCAGTGCCCGTCCGCGTGCTGGCGGTTCACGAGCGTCTGCCCAGTCGCCAGGTACCACGTGTGCTTACCGACCTGCTTGATGCCGGCGAGGTCCATCGCGGAGCCGATGGCGAACCACCAGTAGCCGTGATGGATGTTGAAGTGCTCCTTCTCCGGGTTCTCGACCGGATGCCAGTTGCGCTGCAGCCAGGCGAAGCCGTCGAACACGGCCTGCTGGACCTGCGCCGCATCCTTGCGCTTGGCCCAGGCCGCGTCCTCGCGCCCGCCCTCGCGCAGCACGAAGCGCGCCATCTCGATCGTCGCGAGACCCGCCGCCGTCATCGCGCCCGTTGGCTTGCCGTCATCCGGTTCCTCCTGACCGCGGATGTAGGCGAAGCCGCGCTCGCGCGTGTGGATCTTCTTCGTGGGATCGGTGGGGTCGACGAAGGTCTCGCGCGAGCCGGAATCTGCCTGCTGCTCGAGGGTGAAGGCGAGGATGTCCTCCCACACCCGGTCGGCGGTCTTGATGCCGAGGCGCTGGGCGGTGAACAACGCGAGCGCGGCGAGGTGCGTGCTGGCCAGGTCCTCGGGGCCGCCCGGCGCCGCTTGCTGGCCCGGATAGTTGTAGCGCCAGCCGCGTGCCGTCCGTTTGGCCACGAGTTGCTCGGCTAGGCGCGTGGCCCACGCGCGGTAGACGCCCGGCACCTTCGGGCGGAGTCGCTTGCCTGCCTTGGAGCGCAGCGCGAAGTCCGCCGTGGCGGTGACGGCGAGCAGCACCATGCTCATCTCGAGCGAGGACCTGGGCCGCTTGTGGTGCTTGGCGAGGTACTGGAAGCCGGCCCGGATCACGCGGTCCCGTACCGGCACGCGGGCGCGCAGCAGGGTGTACAGCGCCAGCGCGGTAGGGCCGGCGGGATACAACGCTCCGGGGCTGCCCGCACCGATTCCGCCATACGAGGCGTCGCCGCGCATACCGCCCCACGAGCCGTTGTCGGCCTGCTTGCGTTTCAGCCAGCGCACGCCCTTCCACATCGCCGTGCCGACCCGCTTGGCGTCAAGTGGACCGTCACTCACGAAGAAGTCGGGCCCGTCCTGCGGATCGACGGGTACGACGAGCACGGCGATGGGCTTGTCGTCGGCGGCCAGGCCCGGGGCGGCGGTCAGCGCCGTCAGCAGGGCGGCCGCGAGGAGGAGGCGGAGCGGCCCCTGGTGCTTCCCGGTGGGCACGGGAGCCATCGTAGCGCGGCGCGGGTGGAGCGGGGCCACGGGCGGGCCCGAGGACCCACAGATCTGTTTGCGCGCCGCGAGTACCATGCGCGACCTCTTCAGGACTGCCGCCCATGCCCCGCACCATGCTCTGCCTGCTCGCCCTGCTACTCGGAGTGCCCACGCTGCCCGCCGCCGCGGAGGAAGCAGGCCCCGGTTTCTCGGTCGACATCCTCGAACAGGACCTGCGCAAACGCCTGGCGTGGCTGGCCGCGGACGAGCGCAAAGGGCGCGACACGATCAGCGCCGAGGCCGTCACCGCGTCCAACTGGATCGCCGAGCAGTGGCAGGCGATGGGTTTGCGGCCCAAGGGCACCGACGGCTGGTTCCAGCCCTTCATCGTGCCGCAGCCGATCCTCAAGGACGGCAACGTCCTCGACGTGCAGGTCGGTGGCGACGAGGTGAGCTACGACGTCGAGAAGGACTGGAACCCCTTCTCCGTGTCGCGCACGGCCGAGGTCGAAGGCGAGGTCGTGTTCGCCGGCTACGGGATCACCGCGCCGGAGCCGCGCTTCGACCACGACGACTACGAGGGCGTGGACGTCAAGGGCAAGATCGTCCTGATCTTCCGCAAGAACCCGGGCTGGCGCGAGGCGCGCCACGCCGGCTTCATGACGAAGCTCGCCAACGCCAGGAAGCACGGCGCAGCCGCCGTCCTGCTGTGCAACAACCCTGCGACCGTGAAGCAGAACGGCGGCAAGGACGTGATCGGTCACTGGAGCGCGAGCCTCGGCGCGCCGAGCGGCTCGGCGCCGATTCCCTACGCCTTCATCAGCCAGGAGATCGCTGAGCGACTGCTCGAGCCCACGGGCAAGAGCCTCGACGCGCTGGAGACGGCCCTGCGCAAGGAGGGGCCGCAGTCGGTCCTGCTCGAGAACGCGCACGTGAAGCTGCGTACCGCCATGGCCACGACGAAGGAGGCGAACGCACGCAACGTCGTAGGCTTCCTCCCCGGGCGCGACCCGTCCGTCTCGGACCAGGTCGTCGTGCTCGGCGCGCACTACGACCACGTGGGGCTCGGTCTCTTCGGCAGCACGGGCGGACCGTCCGCCGCAGGCAAGATCCACAACGGCGCGGACGACAACGGCTCCGGCACCGTGTCGCTGATGGAGTTGGCCGAGTGGTTCTCGCGCGGAGCGAACCGGCCGCGGCGCTCCCTGCTCTTCATCGCGTTCACGGGCGAGGAGCGCGGTCTGCTCGGCTCACGCCACTACGTCAGCAAGCCGACGATCCCGCTTGCGGACACGGTCGCCATGCTCAACATGGACATGGTGGGGCGCAGCAAGGGCGGCCGCATGCAGATGGGCGGCGTCGGCACGGCCAAGGGCCTGAAGGACCTCGTGGCCAAGGCCAACGAGACGATCGGCTTGAAGCTCACATGGGACGAGCAGGGCATCGCGCCGACCGACAGCACGTCCTTCTTCCGCAAGGGCCTGCCCGTGCTGTTCTTCTTCACGGGCCTGCACGGCGACTACCACAAGCCCACGGACGACGTGGAGCGGGTGAACTTCGCGGACATGACGCGCATCTGCCGGCTCGTGCGCGACGTCTGCACCGACATCGCGGAGCGCGAGGAGCGGCTCGTGTTCACCCGTCCGCCGCCGCGCAAGCGCCCGCCGACGATCGGCATCCGGCCCTCGCCCGAGCCCGACGCCCGCGGTCTCGTGGTGGGGGGCGTCGTCGCCGGCGGCCCGGCCGCGAAGGCGGGCATGGAGCCGGCCGACATCATCGTCCGCATCGCCGGGCATGTCGTCCGGGACCTCCAGACCCTGCGGGCCGTGATGACGAAGCTCGAGGCGGGCAAGACCGTGCCGTTCGTCGTGCTGCGTGACGGCAAGGAGGTCACGCTCAAGGTCACCCTGGCCGCGCGCGGCGCAGGCCGCGGCCGGCGCAAGAAGTAGGGGGGCGCATGCACATCCATGTCAGCCGCCTGCGCACGGCGCTGCTGGGCACCATCCAGGTGGCCGGGACGTTCCAGGGCGTCGTGAAGATCCAGCTCGACGACGACGGCGATCGCCTGCGCGAAGAGCTGCTCGAGCAGTACCCGGACGCGGCGTTCAAGCGCCCCAGCTCCATGACCGTGGAAGCGGGGCGCGTGCTGCGCGCCTACCTGCGCGGCGGCGAGAATCCGTCCGACGTGCCGATCGTGCTGCCCGACGTCGGCTTCCGTACCCGGGTGTGGCGTCAGCTGCAGCGCATTCCGTGGGGCCAGGTCCGCACGTACGGCGGCGTGGCGCGGGCTGTGCGCAAGCCGCGTGCGGCGCGCGCCGTCGGCCAGGCCTGCGGCTGCAATCCCCTGCCGCTCGTCGTGCCGTGACACCGCGTACTGGCGGCGGATCGTCGCCTTGGTGGTTTCCCCGGCGGGCTGGACCTGAAGCGTGCCCTGCTCGATCTCGAGGGCGTCGACTACCGCGGGTGAGCGGGGCCCGTGCGCGGCATGTCACGCGCAGCGGGTCGAGCAGCTCGAGAGTGCCGATCGAGCAGCGCGAGGCTACTGGTCGAGAAGCGCGAGGCTACTGGTCGAGAAGCTCGAGGCTACTGGTCGAGAAGCTCGAGGCGCTTGAGGGCCTCGCGCTTGCCGATCCCGCGGACCTTGGCCCAGGCGGCCAGCTGCTTGGCACGCGGCTTCGACTTGCCCTTCTCCCAGTTGTAGATCGTCAGCATCGACACGCCCACGAGGTCGCCGTAGTCGCGGGCCGATATGCCGAGGCGCTTGCGGTCCGCCGCGATCCACTTGGGGGAGAAGCGGACGCCTTCGGCTTCCTTCGCCTCCGGGGCAACCTCGATGCGGCGCTTCTCCTGCTTGCGCAGGAAGCTGATCTCACGCTCGAGGGCGGCGACCTGGCGCTTCAGCGCGGCGATCGCGCTGCGATCCTCCGCGCGGTGCTTCTTCATGGGCAGCGTGGCGGCGCGGATCTCCTTGCGGGCGAGCCGCTGGATCTCCTCCTTGAGGACGACGGCGATGTTCGGCATGGGACTCCCGGGGGCTGGGACCTTTTCTCAGCCCAGGAGCCTACGCGATCCGGCAGGGGATGCGACGGCGGGCGCGAGCGTGGCTCATCAGGCCTCCGCGCCCGCCTCGGTCGCTTCGTCCCGCAGGTGCGCGCCCGAGCGCCAGTGCTCCCGGTAGATCTGCACCATCGTCGTCAGCAGAGCCAGCAGCAGCGGGCCGAAGACGATGCCGCTGATCCCGAACAGCCCGATACCGCTGAGGATGGCGAAGAACAGCATCATCGGGTGCAGGTCCTCAGCGCCGGTCTTCGTCATGATCCAGGGGCGGAGGAAGTTGTCGGCGCTACCGACGATGACCGTGCCGAAGATCAGGAGGAACCAGCCACCGCCCATCTCTCCGGTGAAGAGCAGGTAGACGCCCGCGGGTACCCACACCAGCGCCGTACCGCCGAAGGGCAGCAGCGAGAAGCCCGCCATGACGACCGCCCAGACCGCCGGCGACTGGATGCCCGCGACGGCGAACATCACTCCGCCGAGTGCGCCCTGGATCACAGCCACAAGCACGCCGCCGACGATGCCGGAGGCGGTCGTGCTGCGCAGCGTGTCCAGGATCCGGTCCGTGTCCGGCTCCTCGAGTGGGCTGATGTCGACCACGAGGCGTCTCAGCCGTGGCGACTCGCGGTAGACGAAGTACTGCGTCACCAAGGTGATGACGAGACCGAAGAGGAAGAGGAACGGTGCCAGCATCACGTTCAGGGCCCCCGTGACGGCGCCGCCGCTGAAGATGCCCTCGGCCAGATCCGGGATGCGCTGCTTGAGCGTTGCGAGGAACTCTCCCAGCGAGTTGATGTTGAACCACGCCAGCGTGTCTTCGATCCAGCGCAGGACGCCCGGCATGTGCTGCTCGAGGTTCTTCTGGATGTGGGACACCTTGATCTCATTCGCCTGCTCGATCACCAGCGCACCGACCAGGATCAGGGGCGCCAGCGCCACGACGGCCGTGAGCAGCACCATCACGAAGGCGGCCAGACGCGGCTTGCGCCACTTCGTCGCCAACCAGCGGTAGGGCCGGGCCGTCGTGGCACACAGGCAGAGTGCCCAGGCGATCGGCAGGATGAACGGGGCCAGGATGAGCTCGAGCGCGAGCAGCGCGAGCAGCACGGCAGCGAAGAGCAGCAGTCCCCGGAATACCTCGATGGCCATCCGCGCACGGTAGCCGTGCGCACGGACAGCGGCCGGTTCGGATAGCATCCTGCCGATGCGCGCCCTGGTGATCCCCAAGTTCGGTCCCCCCTCCGTCTTCGAAGAGCGGGAGCTGCCTGATCGGCGGCTCGCGCCGAAGGACATCCGGATCCGGATCGAGGCGGCGGGCGTGAATTTCGCGGACCTGATGGGGCGCGTGGGCCTGTACCCGGATGCGCCGCCCTGCCCGTACGCGCCGGGCTACGAGGTGGCCGGGGTGGTGGTCGAGGCTGGTGCGCAGGTGGCGCCAGAGCTGGCTGTGGGCACGCGCGTGATGGCCACGACGCGCTTCTGGGGCTACGCCGACAGCGTGCGCTGCGCAGAGCACTGGGCAACGCCGATCCCGGACGACGTGGACTTCCCCACGGCCGCGGCCGTGCCCGTCAACTACCTCACCGCCTATCTCGCGCTCGTCCACTGCGGCGCAGCGAAGGAGGGCGAGCGCGTCCTGGTGCACGGCGGAGCGGGTGGCGTCGGCCTGGCCGCCCTCGACCTCGCGCGTCCTCTTGACATCGAGCTCTACGCAACCGCGGGGAGCGACGAGAAGTGCGCGCGGCTCGAGGCGCTGGGTGTCAAGAAGGCCTTCAACTACCGCACGAGCGACTACGCGGAAGCAGCCCGCCGCGAGCTGCGCGGCGGCGGCTTCCAGCTGATCCTCGATCCGCTGGGCCCCGCCTCGTTCCAGAAGGGCCTC
The DNA here is from genome assembly GCA_024639415.1 of Planctomycetota bacterium. GTDB lineage: Bacteria > Planctomycetota > PLA2 > PLA2 > JAEUHO01 > JAHEIK01. The sequence goes on along the minus strand of JAHEIK010000007.1, from coordinate 2,172 downwards.
GAACTCCTCGAGCCGCTCGGACGGCTGGTGTGCTACGGCTTCTCCAGCCTCGTCACCGGGCCGAAGCGCAAGTTGTGGCATGCGGTCACCAGTGTGCTGAAGGCCAGCAAGGTCAACCCGATCACGCTCATGAACCAGAACAAGGGTGTGCTGGGGCTCAACCTCGCGCAGCTCTTCACGCAGCGCGACCTGCACCGCCGTGCGATGGGGGAGATGAGTCGCCTGCTCGCCGCTGGCGAGATCCGCCCGACGATCGACACGACGTTCCCGCTCACCGCGCAGGGGGCGGCGGACGCGCACACCTACCTGCACGAACGCAGGAACTTCGGCAAGGTCGTGCTGGCGAGGAGGATTGGAAGGAGGGGCGCGTAGCCCCTCCTTGCCGGAGCGTCGGACGCGGCAACGCCGCGCGGCGCGACGAACAGTCCGCACGGGAGTGCGGAACGGCCTCGTGCCGGGACCCAGCGCTGGGCGAGCCCCTCCTTGCCGGAGCGGCGGACGCGGCAGCGCCGCGCGCGCCGACGAACAGTCCGCGCGGGAGCGCGGAACGCCCCCCCGTAACCGTGATCGTGGCCACGACCTCGGGGGCCGACGTGAGGGAGCGTGCGCGAGGGGGTGAAACGCTCCCCGTGCGCCGCCGCACAGGCGTTCAAAGGCGCCCGGAACGATCACGTCCGCACGGTGCGGCAGCGTACCGGTCGAATCCGCACGATCCCCCAGATCCCAGGAAACAGGCCTTTGGGGCAATTGGCACGCCTCCGGCCGGCTTGGGAACCACCATTGCGTCCTCACCCCCCGACCGGCAACGCACCACCTCGGGGACGCAACCATGCAGACCATCGACACCCGCCACGACGACGTGATCACCCTGCCCGCAGCCGCGCGCATCCTTGGCGTCGGACCGACCACGCTGAAGCGCTGGAGCGATCAGGGGCGCATTCCGCACACGCGTACCCCGGGCGGTCACCGGCGTTTCCTCAGGAGCGTCATTCTCGACTTCCGTGCCCTCGTCGATCCGCGTGCAGGCGTCGGCGGCGCGAACAGCCAGCCCAGCCTGCGCCTCGGCGATCCGAGCGAGTGGGTCGACCGGGCGAACTCCCTCACGGATCCCGACCGCATGGAAGCGGCGCTGCTCGCCTTGCGCGCCGGCAGCGCGTCCTGGGGCGAGGCCTCCGATGCCGTCCTGGCTGACTTCGTCCAGGGGCTGCGCATGCGGCACCGTGAAGGCCGGCTTTCCGAGGGCGCCTGGCGCACCCTGAAGCGCAGCTTCGTGCGCAGCCTGCAGCGTGCTGCGGGTCGCCTCCGTCCGCGCATGGGAGCACCCGTCGCGCTCCTCGCGAGCCCGGGTGGCGACCTGGGCTGCGTGCTGAGCGCCATGGCCGAGACCGTGCTGCGCGAGTGCGGCTTCACGGTTCTCGACGTGGGCCACCTGCGCGAGGCCGGCGTGCTCGAAGAGGTCATCGCCGAGCAGCAGCCGCACCAGATCGTCTTGCTCGCCGACGCCCACGCGGAGCCTGCGAAGCTCGTGCAGCGCCTTGCAGGGGTCTCCCGCGCGGCGGCTCGCCACGGCACCGAGATCTGGATGCTCGGTGGAGCGAACTGGCCGGCGCTCGACGGCAGTCGGCGCGTGCCGTCTTTCTCCGTGCTGGCGGTGACGGCTGCTCGTCGCGCCGGTCGCGAGGATGACGAGCCGCGCGCCTTCTCGCTCTAGCGAACAACGTCTCTCCACGGGACGGCCGGGGTGCAATCTCCAATACCCCCACCGCGCCTCGGTCGTCCCCGTTTTCCTCTTCTCCACGCCCTTACCAGCTCTCCCTCACTCTGTCGCCCTCACATCCTCACCGCGGGCGCGCCCACCTCGAGGCGGGTCGATCCCGCGCCCAGGGTCACGATCACGGCGCCAGGGGGGCGTTCCGCGCTCCCGCGCGGAGTGTTCGTCGCGCCGCGCGGCGATGCCGCGTCCGGCGCTCCGGCAGGGGTCTCTTCGGCGGTGACGTCACAGGCGCAAGGCCGTTCCGCGCTCCCGCGCGGAGTGTTCGTCGCGCCGCGCGGCGTTGCCGCGTCCGGCGCTCCGGCAAGGAGGGGCTACGCGCCCCTCCTTCCGATCCTCCTCGCCCCTGCGCGGGTGCTGACGACGGCCGAGCGGCGCGTCCCTTCCACCCATCACCTTGC
>JAHEIK010000204.1 GCA_024639415.1 Planctomycetota bacterium | reverse complement strand
CGAGCAGCTCGAGCACCTCTTCGCGCACGTCCTCGAGCTTCACCTTCAGGTTGCGCAGGACCTGGGCGGCGATGCCCTCGTTCTCGCGGATCAGCCCGAGCAGGAGGTGCTCCGTGCCGATGTAGGTGTGGCCGAGGTTGCTGGCCTCCTCGAGGGAGAGCTCGAGGACCTTCTTCGCGCGCGGGGTGAACGGCAGCTGACCCATCGTGACCAGGGTCGTGCCGTTGCTGACGAGCTTCTCGACCTCGTGGCGGATCTTCTTCAGGTCGATGTCGAGGTTCTTGAGCACGGAGGCCGCAACGCCGGAGCCTTCCTGCACCAGGCCGAGCAGGACGTGCTCGGTACCGATGTAGTCGTGGTTGAAGCGCTGCGCTTCCTGGCGCGCGAGGCCCATGACCTTGCGTGCGCGGTCGGTGAATCGATCGAACATGGCTTCTCCGGCCCACGATTGTGGGCCAAGGGGGACCCGGTGGCGTGCGTTGCCGGACCGGGGCTCACGGGGGGCTGTCGTCTGGGGGCTGTGGTGGGGCGGGGGCTGGGGCCGAGTCTATGCCCGTCCGGCAGGGCGTCAGGAACCTGCCGTGCCGATTCGGCAGGTTCCTGGGCTCGTCAGGGCTTCGACGGCTCTGCAGGGCCCCAGGTTGCGAGCCCCGTGCCGGTGGGGATCCAAAACGAAGAAGGGCCCCCGCTCGCGCGGGGGCCCCTCAGAGGTATTGCCTCGGAAGCAGGCTCGGAAGCCTACTTCTGCAGGGTCACTTCGTCAGCGTCGGATTCTGGTTGGTGTGGAAACCGTTCCAGTTCATCGGTGCCGTCGGTACGTCGAAGAAGCCGGGGCCACCCGAGTAGTGGCACTGGCGGCAGGCCTGGTCGATCGTCAGGTACGGGTAGCGGAACTTCCCGTCCGTCGTCGCGGCCGGAGCGCCGGAGATGTCGATGCTGAAGATGTGCGACGTCACGTCGCCACGCAGCACCCCGTTGGGCAGCGTCACGGACGTGGCGGACTTCGCGGTCTTCGGCATGTGGCAGTCGACGCACTCCAAGTTGCTCATGGAGCCGCGGAACGCGTTGGCCGGGTCGTAGATCGCCGAGGCGTGGCACTGCAGGCAGGCCGCGTTCGAGTCGTCTACACCGGCGGGGCCCGCGTACTGCGGGTTGTCCCGGTTGACCGTCGAAGCGTGCGAGTTGTCGTGGCACGTGCGGCAGTTGCCGTGCGCGCCGGCGTAGGGCGCGCTGCGCGTGGCGAGCGGCGTGCCGTAGACACCGGGTGACGTCTCGTTCGGATCCAGACCCAGCACCTCGTCGTACTGCTCGTGGTGGCGCACCAAGCCGCCGCTGGCGGCGATGCGGCCGCCGCCGGCCGGCCAGTTGGCGTCGCCGACCCAGCCCGCAGCTTCCGCCGCGCTGATGAACGTCGGGTAGTCACGCTCGCCGTCGCGCGTGTGGCACTCGCCACAGTGGATCGGCTTGCCCTTGCCGAGCGAGCCGTCCGTGAAGTCGGCCAGCTGGCGGAACTGCGCGATACGCGTGATGTCGGAGGCCAGCTCGGTCTGCGCGTGCGTGCTGCCTGCGCCGTGGCAGGCCTCGCAGCGGACGCCGCCCTCGGTGAAGGTGCCGTCCATGCCGGCCAAGCCGTCCTGGCGGGCCCCGCCGTTCACCATGGCGTCTGCGCGCTGCCAGCCCGTCGTGTGGCAGTTGCCGCAGTTGAAGGACTTGTCGTTCTCGTTGTTGTGGTACGCGGAGATGGTCGCAGCGGTGAGGTTGCCGTCGGGAATGACGAGGTTGTACTGGACGCTCGTGCCCGTCACGATCTCGCCCGAGGCGCCGATGAAGCGCGCCTTCCAGTGGTAGCCACCGATCATGTACGTGATGTCGCTCCACGACGTCGGCGTGCCTTCGGGGTTGTCCGTGCCAACGCCCGGGTCGGCGAGGCCGCCCATGATGTCCGCATCGTCGTCACCCAGGAGGGCGAGGGCGGGCGAGACGTCGGTGAAGGGGCGGAACGGCGCTACGCCTTCCACCTTCGAGATCTTCCAGGGGTGGCCGGACTGCATGTGCAGGTCCATGATGGCCTCGTGGCAGGCGCCGCAGGCGTCCGTGCCGATGTACTGGCCGGCCAGGAGCGCGACCATCGGGATGTTGTGCACGAGGACCTCGCCGTCGACGACGGTCAGCGTGCCGGACGTGTAGTCCTCGTAGCCCGGGCGCGTGGCGCCGAGCGTGTACGTACCCGCGGGGACCTCGACGGCGTACGTGCCGTCGGTCTGCGCGGCGAACGGCATCGTGCCGCCGAGCGGTGTCAACGTGATCATCACGTACTCGTCGAGGGCGCCGCCGCCCGCGCTGGCGAGGCCAGCGATGCCGGTGGTACCCGTCGTGCCGCCGCCGCCGCTTCCGCCGCCGCAGCCTGCGAGGGCGAGCGTCGCGACCAGCGCAAACGCGATTGTGGCTGCTGTCTTGGGGGCCCAGCCACAGGTGGTTCTCGTGTTCAAAGTTGCCTCCCCGCCAGAAGCCGGCCGCCTCGAACCCTGGGGCGCCGTGCTTGCGTGGCGTATTCCGATACGGATGCGGCGTCCTGAGGACTCCGCCCCAGCAACATGGCAAAGCGCGCACCCTCCGCTGATATTCGCGCGGAAAATCGCCCACACCGATGAAATGGGGCCCAATATTGGCTAGTTGCGAGTGACTCTCAGCCTCTCGCAGCTTCAGTGGGGATTCTCACACAGGGCGTGTGTGGGACTCCGCATGCGGCCGCGCGTCGTGCTTGGCGCGCTCGGTCTCAGCCGCCGAAACGCGCGCCTGCCAGCTCGGCCAGACCCTCGACGTCGCGCGCCTCCAGGATGCGCTCGACGTCGGCCTTGTGCAGGCCCTCAGCGCGCTCGAGCAGGGCGGCTGCCCGCTCCCAGAGGCGGTCGGCCTTCTTGCCGGAGCCGGCGAGGTAGATCTCGGTCACGATCTCCTGCAGGCGCTGGGTCTCGATCTGGTCGCGATTCTCGTAGAAGCGCTTGATGACCTTCTTCTGGTAGCCCGTGTAGTTGCGCTTCTTCGCTGCCATGGGGGAAGCCTACGCGAGGTTCTCGCGGACGAACTCTGCGCGCAGGGCGTCGCGCTCGGGCGGATCGATGATCTGCCCGTGGATCTTCTGGACGTGCGCAGGCTGCGAGAGCACGAACAGCTCGTTGACCCGCTCCAGGGACACGCCCGCCAGCAAGCCCGTGACGATGCCCAAGCGGACCATCGAGAGGCTCTGCATGGCCTCCTCGGTGCTGAGGATGCGCGCGGCGCGCAAGGTCGCCAGGGCGCGGTGGCAGCCGTCCTCGAGACGCAGCAGGCGGCGGTCCGAGACCAACTCCTCCCGGCAGCGCCGCTCGTAGTCGAGGATCTTGGGCAGGATGCGCTCGAGCGTGGCGAGGATCTCCTCCTCGGTGACGCCCAGGGTGACCTGGTTGCTGATCTGGTAGAGGTCGCCGGAGGCCATCGTGCCTTCGCCGTAGAAGCCGCGCACGGTGAGGCCGGTGCGCCGGGCGGCGTTGAAGAGCTTCTCGATCTGCTTCATCCGCACCATGGCGGGCAGGTGCAGCATGACGCTCGCCCGCAGGCCGGTGCCCACGTTCGTCGGGCAGGCCGTCAGGTAGCCGTAGCGCTGCGAGGCGGCGAAGTCGAGGCTCTGCTCCAGCGCCTGGTCCACGGCCAGGGCGACGCGGTAGGTGTCTTCGAGGCACAGGCTGCTGCGGATCGCCTGGATGCGGATGTGGTCTTCCTCGTTGACCATCACGCTGACGACCTCGTCGCTGCCGAAGGCGACGCCCCGGGGGCCGCGGCCGTGCTGCAGTTCGCGGCTGATCAGGTGGCGCTCCACGAGGAAGCCGTTGAGCATCTCGTCCGCGCTGTCCACGTCCACGTAGTGGGGCTTGGAGCGCAGATCGAGGCCTTCGAGGGGGGCGCGAACGCGCTCGACGATCTCGCCCTTCTGGTCGTCCGTGGCGCGCGAGAGGAACGGGAACCCGTCCAGGTTGCGCGCCAAGCGGACGCGGGAGGAGATGACGATCTCCGAGCGGGGCCCCTGGCCGCGAAGCCACTCTCCGCCACGCCGATCGAGGTCGCGCAGATCCATGGCGGCTACACGTCCCCGAGGCCTTCGAGCAGTTCGAGGGTGTCGCCGAAGTCGACGCCGCGCTGCTCGATGTTCCGGATCTCGTCACGGATGCGGGCCGCTTCCTCGTACTGCTCGCTGTCGACGGCCTCGCGCAGCTCGCGGCGCAGGTGCAGCAGGCGCTCGCTGACCGCGCTGCGCTCGTCGATGCGGCCGCGCGGCTGGCGGCCGCGGTGGCGCGTGCGGTTGTCGTGCATGTTGCGCAGCATGGCGTCGATCGGCTCGGCGAAGACCTCGTAGTCCATCGGGCAGCCGAAGCGCCCCTTGCGCCGGAACTCCTCGAAGCTCAGGCCGCAGTGCGGGCAGCTGAGGCCGGCGTGCTGCTTGCCCTCCGCGGCCTGGGCCACGACGTTCGCCAGCATGCTCGGGAGCGCGACCTCGTTGGTGTGTCCCAGCGCCGTCGCGCACTGCTCGCAGAAGTCCTGCGAGATGAGCTCGCTGTCCTCGAGCTTCGTCAGGTGGAACGTGGCGGGGTTTTCGCCGCAGTGCTGGCAGACCATCGACGACATCGCGGCGAGACTACCACGCGCCGCAAGCCGCTCGGACGCTTGCGCCGGTGCCCCTTACACCCCTCCTGTCAACGCGCGAACGGCGGCCTGGAAGCGGTCGCCGCGCTCGGCGAAGGACGTGAACTGGTCGAGGCTGGAGTAGGCCGGAGAGAGCAGCACGACGTCGCCGGGGGCGGCCAGCGCCGCCGCGCGCAGCACGGCCGCCTCCAGGTCGGGGGCAGCCTCCGCGGGTATGCGGCTGCCGAGCCCCTCGAGCAGGCGCGGGGCGCTCGTGCCGATGGCGACCACGGCCTTCGTCCTGCGCGCGACCGCATCCAGCAACACGGCCGGATCGGCCCCCTTGTCCTTGCCGCCGGCGATCAGGACGATCGGCCGCTCCAGCGCCGTCAGGGCGGCCAGCGTGCTGTTGGGATGCGTGGCGTTGCTGTCGTCGACATAGAGGACCCCGCCGATCTCCGCGACCGGCTCCAGGCGGTGCGGCAGGGGGCGGGTGGCCCGGGCGCCCGCCGTGACGGCCGACGCGCTGCCGGGCAGCGTGCCTAGCACGGCAGCCGCCGCCGCCAGCGCGTTGCGCCGGTTGTGGGGGCCCAGCAGGACCATCCCGCCGAGGTCGGCGGTCGCGGCCGTCTCGACGCAGCGCACGACCTCGTCCTCCAGCTGGAAGCGACCGCCCGCACCGAAGAAGATGCGCTGCGCGCTGCCCGCCTCGAGCCAGCCGGCGGCCCGGACCGCGTCGTCGTCCGCAGGCAGCACGGCGACGTCGCCGGTGCCCTGGTAGTCCAGCGCCGCGCGCTTGGCCTCGGCGTAGGCGTCCTGGGTGCCGTGACGGTCGAGGTGATCGGAGAGCAGATTGGTCACGACGCTCACGTGCGGGGAGCGGCCGAGTGCGTGGGCGTGGTGCAGTTGGAACGACGACAGCTCGAGCACCACCCGGTGATCGGCGCGGATGTTGCCCAGGCGCGCGACGAGAGCGTTGCCGACGTTGCCGCCCAGGTGCACCGTAAAGCCGTGGGCCTCGAGCATGCGCGCCAGCAGCGTGCAGGTGGTCGATTTGCCCTTCGTGCCCGTGACGGCGTAGACGGGGGCCTGGCAGCGGGCGAGGACGACGTTGATCTCGGTCGTCATCGGAATGCCGCGTGCCTGCGCGGCGCGCAGCACGGGGTGATCGAAGGGGATCGCTGGATTGGCGATCACGGCGTCGCAGCCCAGGAGCAGCGTCTCGCTCTGCGGGCCGAAGTGGGTCTCGGCGCCGAGCTCCTCGCAGGCCGTCGCGGCCGCCGCCAGTGCCGTGCGCGTCGCGTTGTCCGAGACCCGCACCTCGGCGCCCTCGGCGCGCAGGAAGCGCACGGTCTCCATGCCGCCCGAGAAGCGGCCCAGGCCGAGCACGAGCACGCGCTTGCCCGCGAACGGATCCCTCTCCAGACCTTGCGAGGCGATCACGGCCGCAGCACCTCCGGAGCCTGCCGGCCGGGCGTGCCGGGCTCGGCGACCTCCTTGCGCGCACGCTCCCTGGCCAAGCCCGCCTTGCGCAGGATGGCTTGGACGTCGGCCTCGGTCGGCTGCGCTTGGATCGGCGGCATGCGCACGACCTCGCGGAACGTCCGGCGCGGCGTGAGCGCTTCGAGCGGCAGGTCGATCACCGGGTAGCCGTCGAGCTGCGTAGGCACGTGCAGCTCCGTCGCGACGGACTCGTAGCCCTCCTTCTCCAAGCGCACGTCGAAGCGGCCGTAGTGCGTGAACGGCACGTCCACCGGCGTCACGCCTCGCTGCAGGACGCCGTTCACCCAGATGTGGGCCCCGGGCGGCTCGCTTGCGATCGTGAGCGTGCGCTGCGTGCTGCAGCCCGCCACGAGAGCGGCCGCCAGCAGGCAGCTCGCCGCGCGTCCCCAGGCCTTGTTCGCTTGCCGCGTTCGCATCGGGCGTCCGGTGTATCACGCGCCTGTGGCGTTGCCCTCGGAGAGTCCCCGCAGCGTGACGAGGCCGGCCTGCATGCCCTGCTTGCGCCGCCGCTCGGCGGCCCGGATGTCCTTGAGGACGGGGCGGGCTCGCGCCAGCTTGCGGCGCTCGATGTAGCGCGCAAGGTCGAGCTCGCTGCGCAACTCCAGGTCGTACTCCATCGGGCCCGTGAACTCGCAGGTGGCGCCGTCGTACTCCTTGCACGTGCCCATG
>JAHEIK010000203.1:4786-6890 GCA_024639415.1 Planctomycetota bacterium | reverse complement strand
GCCGATACGCGGGTCGAGGCCGGCCGAAGGCTCGTCGCAGAAGAGGATCTCCGGATCCATCGCGATGGCGCGGGCGAACGCCACGCGCTTCACCTGGCCGCCCGAGAGCTGGTTCGGCAGCCGCTTCTCGAAGCCCGAGAGCCTGACGAGGCCGAGCTTCATGCGCACGGAGATGTCGATGATCTTCGGGTCGAGCGTGGAGTGCTGCTGCAGCGGCAGCGCGACGTTCTCCCACACGGTCATCGATCCGAACAGGGCGCCGGACTGGTAGACCATGCCGAGTCGCTGGTAGACCTCTTCGCGCTCGCGCTCCGAGGCCTTGATCATGTCCACGCCCAGCACCTTCACGCTGCCGGACACCGGCTTGAGGATGCCCAGCAGGCACTTGAGCAGGGTCGACTTGCCCGACCCGGAGACGCCGGTGATCACCACCACCTCGCCGCGGTGGACGCTCATGCTGACGCCGTTGAGCACGACCTGCTCGTCGTAGCGCACGACGAGGTCCTTGACCTCGATCACGGGCTCGCCGCGGTCCTCGACGTGGACACGGTCCGCGTCGGGATCGCGCACCGGTTCGTCGGCTCGGGGGCTGGGCTGGTCGGCCATGGGGCGAGTGTAGCCAATCCGGCGGGCGAACGTAGGGCCCCTTTCCCCAGGGCCTGCGCGCAGCCCCTGGCCCCCGTCCGGGGCGGGCGGGCGTATGCTCTCAGGCGGCGGGCCGCCCCGCCGCTCGGAGGAGCCATGCCGCAACTTCACAGCGAGACGTTTGCGAGCGCCCTGCGCCGCGCCGCCGGATTCGACCCGGACCTGGCCGGCATCGAGGACCGCCTGTCCCAGATCCCGCCCATCGAGGCCCTCGAGGACCTGCCCGAAGGCACGCCGGTATGGATCCGGGCGGACCTCGACGTCCCGGACCGCGACGGCGTCATCGGCGACGACCCGCGGCTCGCGAGCCTGCGGGAGACGCTCGCCTATGGCCGGGCGCGCGGCTGGCGCATGCTGCTCATCGGGCACCGCGGCCGCACGCGCGAGCGGACCCTGGAGTACGTCTACCAGAAGCTGAAGGCGACCGAGCCGGGCTGCGGCCCCTTCATCAGCGACTGGTTCGACGAACATGCCGAGACGCTCACCGGCGTCGCGGTGAAGGGCGTCGAGAGCCTGAAGCCCGGCGAGTTCCTCGTCTTCGAGAACGTCCGCAAGTACGACTTCGAGATGCGCCTCTGGACCGCCGTCGAAGAGCAACTCGGGCTCGTCACCGACCACTTCGCGCGCATCGCCGGAGCCTTCCGCGAGGGTGCGACCGTCTACATCAACGATGCGATCGCATCAGGCAGCAAGGACTTCTCGACGACGGCCCTGCCGCTCGCGATGGGCCGCACGGCGCTGGGCATCTTCACGCGGCGCGAGCTGACCGAGCATGCGGTGCGGGCGCGCGAGGCCGGCCTCGTCGTGTTCTCCGGCATGAAGCTGGACAAGCTGCGCCACCTCTACGGCATCGTGCAGCGCGGCTGCGTCGAAGTGGTGCTCGCGGGCGGCAGCCTCGCCATGGCGCTGCGCAAGGCCGCGGGCGAGATCGCCGGTGAGGATTGGTCGATCGGCGCCGCCGGGGACCCGCTCAACAAGGACGAGAAGGCCTACGTGCCGCCGTCCGCGATCGAGAAGGCGCGTCAGCTGCTGGTGCTCGCCGAGGAGAAGGGCGTGAACGTCATGCTCCCGATCGACTTCGTCGCGGAGGACGGCTCCATCGTCAGCGATCTACAGCCCGACCAGTGGCAGCGCGACATCGGCCCGGAGACGCGGGCGCTCTTCGACGAGACGGCCAAGACCTGGGCCTCCCGCACCGAGCAGAAGGTCGCCTTCCACAACGGCGTGATGGGTCAGTTCGAGAACAGCACCTTCGCCGAGGGCACGCAGGCGCTGGTCGCCACGCTGAAGGCGCTGCACGAGGCCGGCATCGCGGTGTACGTGGGCGGCGGTGAAGGCCGCGCGGCCCTGGAGCGCTTCGGCTCGCTCGACGACGTGACGCACGCCTTCACGGCCGGCGGCACCGTCCTGAAGTGCCTGGCCGACCGACCGCTGCCCTTCCTCGAGGCCCTCGCGGCCC
>JAHEIK010000203.1:0-4776 GCA_024639415.1 Planctomycetota bacterium | reverse complement strand
CGGGAGCCGAGGGCTAGGCTCTGTTTGGCAACAACTCGTCGCGAGCCCGTGGAGGCCGAAGCGAGCCGGAAGCACGACGAGGAATCGCGCCGGAGGCGTGCTCCTGCACGTTGAGGACGCGATTCCGAGTTGGGCTCCGGAGGAGCGAGAGCATCCACGGGCGTAGCAGAGGCGTTTCCAAGCAGAGCCTCAGACCCACCCACCAGGGGTTGACCCGGCAGGCCACGCCTATACTGTTTCGCTCCCCGCGTGGGGCCGTAGCTCACTTGGTAGAGCGCCTCGTTCGCAATGAGGAGGTAAGGGGTTCGATTCCCCTCGGCTCCACCATTCTTATTTTTGGGCGGATGGCGCAGCACCGTGCCGACTTCCGGCGATGGGACGCACGCCCAGGCATCAAGAGCCCCGAGCTACGGACGCCGCCCCTGCGCCACCGCCCGATGTCCTCACGCGCCGGGTACCGCGGCTACGCCGCGGCCACCTGCCGGCACGGCCTCCGCTATCGCTACGGCCGATCCGGCGCGTGATGCCAACGCCCCACATACAGGGTGCGCCGGATGCACTCCCGGACGCTGCCGATGCAAGGCATCGGCCCTACGACGCCCAGAGCGAACACACTCGGCAACGCCGCCCCGCAGATCCGGCGCAGCACCGTGCCTACCTCAGGGCGGCGGACGCCCGCCCAAGCATCACGAACCCCGAGATGTGGACGCCGCCCCTGCGCCACCGCCCGATGTCCTCACGCGCCGGGTACCGCGGCTACGCCGCGGGGCACCGCGGGCGGCAATGTATGCCGCCCCTACCCGCAGGCAGGCGTGCGTGCCGGGGCGGGCTGCATCCCCGCCCGATCCGGGAGCCGGGGACGGGGCACGGGTACGCCGGGAACGGAAACGGGAACGGAACCGGGAACGGTGACGGGAACGGTCAGGGCGCCGCAGGCAGCGGCTTGGTCACGTCAGGCGCGGGCCCAGTTCGTCGGCGATCGCGGCAAGGCGGGTGGGATCGGCGCCGCGCAGGACGATCCGCACGTACCAGCAGCCGTCCTCGCACACCGGGTAGCTGCCGATCGCCACGTCCGGCGCCGCTCCCTGGAATTCGGCGAGGAAGGGTGCGATCTCGCCCTCGCGCAGGTCGCTGCGCAGCTCGTGCTTGTGCAGCGGCTGCGCGGTGAACTCGGACGCGAAGCCCTCGATCAGGTCGCGGAACAGGAAGGGAACGCCGGGCAGGATGTACATGCCCCCCACCGCGAAGCCGATCGTGTTCGTGGCCTTGCCGTTGACCAGGCGCGCGCCGCGCGGAATGAGGGCCATCGCCAGCTCCGCGTCGGTCGCCCGCTCGCCGTAGAAGCCCCGGATGCGACCCAGCGCCTCGTCGTGCTCTTCGAGCGGCACGCCCAGCGCGCGCGCGACCGCCTCGCGCGTGACGTCGTCATGCGTGGGGCCGATGCCGCCGGAGACGACGACGGCATCCGCCATGGCCCGCAGGCGCAGCAGCTCCGCCGCGATCTCGCGCTCGTCGTCGGGAACCACCACCTGCCGCACGGCCCGTACACCTATCTCGCTCAGCCGGGTGATCAGCCACGGCCCGTTCACATCGGCGATCTCGCCGCTCAAGATCTCGTCGCCGACGATGAGGATGCCCACGCTTCGCACGGCGGGATTGTACGGCCGCTGCCCGGCTAGACTCGCCGCCATGCGGCGTCCCCTCCTGCTTCTCCCCCTGCTCCTCCTCCTGCCCCTCAGCGCCGCCCGCGCCGAGGACGAGATGCCGGCGCACAGCGTCGTCGTGCTCACCCGCGCCACGGTCCTCGCTTCACCCGGCACGCCCCGGGCGCTGGACGCCTTCCTGCCCGGCGGCAAGCGCCCTGCCAGGCTCGCGTGGCCGCTGCCGGAAGGACCGCTCGTCGTGCTCGGCCTGCCGGACGCCGATCCGATCGCGCGCCGCATCTGCGACGTGTTCCACTTCGACGTCGACGATCTCGGGGGCGGCTACGCGATCTGGGCGTGGCGTGCCCAGCAGCGCCCCATGGTGTTCGTCATGGGTGCGGACGCCGCAGCGCTGCAGGCCGCGCGCTTCGAGTTCGACGCCGACGCGCCGGGAGAGATGCTGTCGCCCGACATGCGCTCGCTCGACTTCAAGCGGCCCAATGAAGAGACGTACACCGTCGTTCGCGCGGGCAGTCGGCGCGTGCGGCCGCGCTTCCGACTCCGCGCGTGGGCCCCTGGGGAGCACCGGCAGAAGGCCGACGCCGTCGCGGCGGGTGGAGCCCGGGCCAACCGCCTGTGGATCAAGACGCTCAAGGACCCGGACTCCGGAAGCGCGCGCACCCTGGCAGCCCTACGCGCGCAAGGCGTCACGCCCGTGATTGCGGCAGGTGTCTTCGGACAACTCACGCAGGGGACCGCTGCGATGTGGGGCAGCGCCCACGCGCTCACGCTGCGCGCCTGGCAGCAGCAGCACGCCGTGCGGCACTTCGCGCTCGTGTTCGAGGAGACGGCGCCGTCGGACCGTGCGGAGGCCGAGCGGCTGGCGCGGCGCGAGGCGCGCGTCGTCAAGGCGGTGGCGGACGCCCTGCGGCCGGGCGGACTCGAGGAACTCGTCGTCGTACCGCGCTGCCACAGCGATCGCCTCGCGCGGGCCTCGGCTCCTCCGCCGGACCTGCGGCACATCCCCTAGGTCGTCATGGCGTGGAGCGGGCCGTCCGAGCACAGCACGCACGTCTCGCGTGCGGACGCGGAGCGCCGTGTGAGGGAGGCGGGCGTACCCGTCGTGCTGCTCGAGACCTGGGCCGCGCCGACGCAGCGTGGCAAGGACCTGGCGCGCATCCCGACACTGCCTCGCGGCCGGGCCGCCGAACTGCACGAGGTGCTCGAGGGCATCGTGGTCGTGGGCCGTGAGCACATCGGGCCGATCGTGGAGTCCGCCTGGCAGTCCGTGGGCGAGCACCGCTTGGGCCTCGAGCTGCTGCGCCCGCTGGTTCCCGCGGACGGCTCGGACCCCGCCGCCTTCGCCGCGGCCCTCATGGGACGGCTGCGAAGCGGTGCGCAGGAGAACCTCGGCCTGGTGCCGTGGATGACGCACCTGGCCGACGCGCTGCGCGACGGCGTCTGGTCTCGCGGCGGGAAGCCGAACGCAGCCACGGTCCCCGTGGTGCCACAGCGCATCGAAGCCGACGGCCGGATCGACGAGCGTCCGTGGGGCTTCGCGCGTGCGCTGGTGCGCGACACGCACGGAGCGGACGTGCTCGTGCTCTCCGACGGCGCCGCGCTGCGCTTCGCCATCCGGATTCGCAAGGCGGCCGTGGGCGACACGCCGTTCCTCCTGCAGCTCTCGCTCGAGGCACCGGGGCGCACGAACCGCTGGCACCTCGTGGTCACGCCGGGGGGCCTACGCATCGACAGCTCCGGTCGCACGGGAGCACCCAAGCTCGAGCCCGGCCATGTCCTGGCGGCGTGGCACGAGTCGCAGACGCACTACAGCGCAGAGGTGACCTTCGATCGCTTCGCGCTCGGCGGTGAGCCGCACGCCGGCCGGCTGCTGCAGTGCGGCGTCTCGTGGGGCCCGACGAACCTGTGGCCGAGCGGGCCCGCCAACGGCGTGACGGGAACGCTGATCGTCACGCGCTAGGCGCGGTCCGCGTCTCGACGACCGTGGCGCCGTGCCTGGCTGCGATCGCTTCCCACACCTCCCGGTGCCGGGCGCGCCCGGACTCGTACGGGAAGATCTCCAGCACCGTGCCGCTGCCGGGCTCGAGCCCCGCCTCCGTACGGGCTTCCTCGTTGGCCGGGTCGAAGGGGTAGACGACGACCGAGCCCTCCTCCTCCGGGGCACGGAAGTCCCGCTCTTCGGCGGCCCGCGCGAGTCGGTACTCCACCTGGAAGCCGTTCTCGTGGATGCGGTCCCGACGGAAGGCGGGCGGCGGATCCAACTCGATCGAGCGCGGCGCGAGCTTGAAGATCATCGCGAACGTCTGACCGATGCTGGCCTTGAGGTAGTACTGCCGGACCCGCTCGTCGACGGCGGCCCACTCGCGGGCCACGATCGCGTCGAGCTCCTGCGCGTCGCAGAGCCGGATCAGGCTTCCGAGCACCTCCTCCAGGGTCTCGAGGGAGACGCTCCGGACCTCCGGCAGGGCGGCCGCGAGGTCGACGCCCGACTTGTCCAGCGTCCACAGCGGCGGCAGGGCGAAGTGCCGGATCTCCGGTTCGGCCAGCATCCGCGGCAGGACGGCCTCGACGCGCTCGGAAGCGGGCAAGACAAGGAGGACGGGCTGTTCGTGCGAGAAGGGATCCACGCGCGTCAGGCTACCCGCTTCCGGCCCGTAGCCCCCAAGAAGCGGCTTCCGCTTCGGCAGCCCGTACCCCAGAATCGCCGCTTCCGAGGTGTGCGTAGGAACGGCCCGATGAATTGCATGATCGTCGACGGCCACCAGGACATCGCGATGGCGATGCTCGAGGACGGCGACTGGGACTTCGCGGGCCCGGCTACGGCCCAGCACGCCCTCTCCCTCGCCGACGCCAAGCGCGGCGGCCTGGGACTGATCATGGGCACGATCTTCGCGCCCGAGGGCTACTGGAAGGACAGCACGCCCTTCGAGTGTGCTACGCGCCAGGCGGACTGCTACGACGACCTGCTCAAGCGCCACGCCGACGACCTGTTCCGCGTGGAGAGCAAGGGCGATCTCAAGCTCTGCCAGGCGGGCGGCCCGATCGGCATCCTGCACCTCATGGAGGGCGCGGACCCCATCCGCTCCCCGCGCGATCTCAAGCGCTGGGCGAA
>JAHEIK010000202.1 GCA_024639415.1 Planctomycetota bacterium | reverse complement strand
GGATGGATGGCGAACAACAGGCCCGCCGCCCCCGCAATCCAGCGTGAGCCGAAGATGTCGAACAGCAGGCGCACGAGCAGGAACGCGGCCAGCGCGTGCAGCAATAGGTTGAGCACGTGCCCCACCTGCACGGTCGCGTCGCCGAACAGCGCGTCGAACTTCAGGCTGAGGAAGTAGATCGGCTTGTAGGCGTACCAGGTAGCCGACGTGAGCAGGTCGCCGACAGACTTCGCCTCGAGGATGGAGAGCACCTGCGGATCGTCGTAGTTGATCGAGTCGAAGGACCACACGCCGCCCGCGAACAGGCCGGCGTGGGCCAGCAGGGCTGCGCCCGCGACCCAGAGGGCGATGCGCCCGACCGAAGAGCTGCTCATCGGGGATCCTCCGCGAACGCGTCCCCGTCGAGGAACCAGCGCGCCCACCACTCCCAGCACAAGACGGCGAAGAGCGCGCGGTCATACGCCGGGCGCTCCTCCAAGAGAAGGGTGCGCACGGCGTCGACGTCCCACCAGCCGCGCCCGCTGAAGCGCGAATCGGCCAGCCAGGACTCGACGAGCTCGCGACCGGCGCCGCGCGCGGCCCGGGCGAACGGCGTCGGGAAACCCCGCTTGCGCGTGTCCGTTCGGACGGCCTCCGGGATGGCGCCCCGCAGCGCGGCGCGCAGCGCGCGCTTGCCCTCACCGTCGGGGCCCACCAACCACTCGTCCGGGAGCGCGGCGGCCACGGCCGGAAGCGTTCCAAGGCAGCCCACGGGACGGCCTTCGACGCCGTGGGCCATCAGCACGCGATCCTCGACCTGCAGCAGGCTTAGGAGCGTGCCGTTGCGCTCCTCCCAGAGCATCGAGCGCAGCGGCGACCGGTCCGTCAGCAGCGGCGCCGTCACCGGCCAGCCCAGGCTTGCGGCAAACGACGGATCGAGCACGGGCTGCAGGTCGCTGGAGCGATCGAACGCCGCGCGCATGCGCGCGGCCGGATCGCTGCCCGCCTGCTCGATGCGCGCGCGCAGCGGCTCGTAGCCGCGGGTCCACGCCCCGGCCCGCCCGATCACCAGGGCGATGCGTGCGTAGCCGCCCAGCAGTTCGTCGCCGCCCGTGCCGGTGAGCGCGACGCGCCCGTGCTCGCGCGCGCGCGGGGCCATGCGCCAGAGCGCGAGAGAGCCGGGACCGGCGAGCGGCATCTCGAGCGCGCGCACGACGGCCGGCAGATCCGCGATGAGGTCCTCGTCGCGCAACTCGACGATCTCGTGCTGCAGACCCACGTGACGAGCCACGGCGGCCGCCGCCTCCGACTCGTCGAACGCACCCCCCGCCGGCTCGAAACGACCGGTCAGGCAGAGCAGGTCCGGTCGCTCCGCCCACGCGGCCACCGCCGACGAGTCGAGACCGCCGGAGAGCAGCAGGCTCACGGGTCCGTCGACGTCTGCCGCGCGCCGCGCGGCGTCGCGCCAGGCCCGCTCCACGGCCACGGGAGGCTCGTCCACCAGCTGCACCTGCGGTGCGGCGGGGCGCGCTCCGGGCTTGGGCGTGCTCGACGCGTCGAGGAACCCGCGCCGGTCCAGGGCGAAGCTGACGGTCAGGCCGCGCGGCAAGGCACGCACACCCTCGAGCGGCAGACGGGCGCGCGGACGGTGGAAGTGCAGCAGCTCGGCGAGTCCGTCGCGATCCGGCTTGCGCAGTGCAGGCACCGCGGCGAGCAGGGGCGCGATCTCGCTGGCGAACCACAGCGTGCCGTCCTCGAGTTCCGCGATGTAGAGCGGCTTGATGCCGAGCGGGTCTCGCCCGAGATCGACACGCCGCTCGCGCGCGTCGTAGCGCACGAGCGCGCCCATGTTGCCGCTCAGCAGGTCGTCGTCGTCCAGCGAGGCGTCGAGCAGGAGCGGCGTATCGCACTGCTGAGGCGCTGTGGCGACGTGTGCGCCCTCGTAGAGCAGCTCGCCGTTGAAGGCCACGGCGCGCCGGCCGTCCTTGCTCACCAGCGGCTGATCGCCCTCGGCGCCGCCCCGGATGCGCAGCCTGGCCGCCGCCACCCCGAAGCCGGCGCGTGTGAAGACGCCCTCCTGGTCGGGACCCCGGTGGCGGATTCGCGGCAGCAGTACACGCAGCTCGTCCTCCGAGACGGGTCCGGCCGAGCGCGGACGCAGCACGCCGATGAAGCCGCACATCGCTCAGGCTCTCCGTACGACGGCGAGGTAGCCGAGGCAGACGGGATCGAAGCAGAGTTCCTCGATGACGCCGTGCGGGCGCAGCAAGCGCGCGACGTCGCGACGGGTGAAACGGTGCAGATGGCCCGGCGCGGGCTCGAGCGAGAGGCCGCGGACGAGTCCGCCGAGGCGGCTGCGCTTGAGCAGGGCCTTGGCAAACAGGATCGGCCCGTCGGCAGGCAGGTAGATGACGAAGCGCCCTCCGGGAGCGAGCTGCGGCGCCAGCGCGGCGAGGGCTGCGTGCGGATCGGGCAGGTGCTCGAGCAAGGCGCTGAGGACGATGACGTCGGCCCCCCGTGCGCCGAGCTCCGTCTGCAGCGCGTCGGGCTGCAGGGCGTCGGCGACCAGGGTGTGCACCTTGGGGTGGCCGTGCAGGGGCGAGTTCGCCAGCACGTCGGCATCGAGGTCGGCCAGGATCAACCGGCCGACGTGCTGGACGTAGGCCTCGGCGATCCAGCCGTCCTCGCAGCCGATGTCCACGACGACGCCGGGCGCGAGGCGCCGGACGCGGTCCGCAACCAGCCTGCGCCGGCGCTGCTCGATCCCCGACACGATGCGTCCGGCCCGCGCGCGCATCGCCGCCATCGCGTGCGTCTTGTTGAGCTCGCGGTTGCGGGTAGCGAAATCGGCGGTGGGCGCGGAGGCAGACACGGGACGTAGTTTGGGTCTGGGGCGTCACTTAGGCGTCATTTGGTGCCGAGCGTCCGGCGAATCGCGGTGGGCAGGCGCCCGTCCAAGGAGCGCCGTAGGGGCGACCCAGTGCGAGACGCCCCTGGGGCGTCGAAGCGCGGTGGTCGCCCGAGGGCAAGCCTCACCAATCCGGACTTACCCCGTAGGGGCGGCCTGGGTGGCCGCCACCGGATCAGGATGAACCGTGGGGTGCGGTGCCGGTGTGCGGCGTGGTGGATCGGTGCATGGGGGCGCCTTGGCGCGAGCGCGCCGTAGAACCGAGGGCGGGCATGCAGCCCGCCCCTACCTGGTAAGTCCGGATCCGGGAGGGAGTCCTCGGGCGGGCATGGAGCCCGCCCCTACGGCGCCCCGGCCGCCGGTTCGAGCAGCGCCAGCCAGAACTCGCGGCGCCAGCGCGCGAGCGGCGCGAAGCGCACGACGCGCAGACCAGCCTCCGCGGCCTCGGCGCGCAGCGCGGCGGGTCGCAGGGTGTGGCGGTCGCCGCGCTTGCGCGTGAACACGCGCCGCAAGCCGCGGGAGAGGTTGTGCAGGCTCACCGGGTGGTGAAAGGACACGATCAGGTGCCCGCCGGTCAGCGAGCGCAGGGTCCGCCACACCCGGCCGCGGGTCGCGGCGTCCGGCAGGTGATGCAGGAAGCGCAGGCACACGACCAGGTCGGCGGCCGCCGGGGCGTCCTCGCCCGCGGCCTCCAGGTCGAGCGCGACGACGCCCGCGTAGCCCGCCTCCCCGGCGAGGCGCTCCTCCGTCGCGGCGCGCATGGCAGGCGAGAGATCCGCGCAGGTCACGTCCAGCCCGCGAGCCAGCAACCTCTCGGCGATACGCCCCGTCCCGCAGGGCGCATCCAGTGCCGTGGCAGGCGCCGCGGGCAGCATCCCGAGCAGGCGCTCGACGAGCGCCCACTCCTCTTGGTTGCGCCGCTCACTCCGAGCCTTGTAGCGCTCGGCGCGTCCCGGTTCGTCGTACTTGCTGCGACCCGCGTAGCTCATGGGGGCTTCGTGACCTCGGCGGCGTAGCCTACCGGCCGCATGACCGTGTCGTTCGTCATCCCCTGCTTCCAGGAAGAAGACGCCCTGGCCGCACTGCGCCCCCACCTGCCCCAGATCCCCGCGGCGGAGATCGTCTTCGTGGACGACGGCTCGACCGACGGGACCGCGACGGCGCTGGCCGTGCTGGCGAGCGAGGACGACCGCATCCGCATCGTGACGCACGAACGCAACCGCGGCGTCGGAGCGGCGATGCGGACGGGCATCGGGGCCACGACCGGGGATGTCGTCGTGGTCTACGACGCGGACCGCACCTACCCCCTCGAGGACGCCCAGACGCTGATCGAGGCCCTGCAGGGCGACATCGACATCGCCACGGCCACCCCCTTCGGGGAGGGCGGCGGTCTCGAGGACGTGCCTGCCGGCCGCTCCTTTCTCTCCAAGGCCGCCGTGTTCGCCTACCGCCTGGTCCTGGGCCGTCGCGCCCGGGGCCTCTCGGTCTTCACCTGCGCCTTCCGCGCCTATGCGGGCGACGTCGCTCGCGGACTCACGTGGCGCAGCGACGGCTTCCCGGCCGCCGCCGAGATGCTCGGACGGGCCATCCTGGCTGGCGCGCGGGTGACGGAAGTGCCCTCGCGGCTGAGGCGCCGCACCGAGGGCGCGAGCAAGATGCGGGTGCTGCCCGCGGCGCTCGGGCACCTCGGGACCCTGGGGCGGCTCTTCTGGGCGCGGATGTTCTCGTAGGGCGGGCGTTCGATTGGCTGTATTCTGCAATCAATTGCGCTTCGGAAGCTCCAGGCCCAGGTCCGCCGCGACCTTCTTCAGGTCGCCCCAGACGTCGCGCTTGGCCTCGGGACGGCGCAGGAGATAGGCCGGGTGGAACGTGGGCATGACCCGGTAGCCGTCCGGCGTCCTCGAGAAACGACCGCGCAGGCTCATGATCCCGCGCCGCGTCTGGAGCAGCTCGCGTGTGGCCGGACTCCCCAGCGCCAGAATGAGGGGCGGCCTCAGCAGCCCTAACTGCTCGCGCAGGAAGGGCTTGCACGCTCCGACCTCCTCGGGCCGCGGGTTGCGGTTGCCCGGCGGACGGCACTTCAGGAGGTTGCAGATATAGACGTCTTCGCGGGCCAGGCCGATCGCGCCCAGCATCTTGGTGAGCAACTGCCCGGCCGCACCGACGAAGGGACGCCCGCTGCGGTCCTCTTCAGCCCCCGGCGCCTCCCCCACGATGACCAGCTTCGGCGTGTGGCTGCCCTCGCCGAAGACCGCCGACGTACGGCCCGCCGCGAGGACGCAGCCCGTGCACGCTGCCACCTCCGCGGCCATTTCCTTGAGGCGCTCGTCACGCTGGGCCGGGGTCAGCGCGACGGCGGGCTGCGGCGCAGGGGCCGGCTGGGCAGTCGGGGCCCCTCCGCCGCGGGCCGCCCGCGCGACCTGCTCACCCGGTACGGCCGCCGGTTGACGGTCCACGGAAGCGCTCGGCAACGGCGGCGGTGGACCCTCCGCGACGAGCCAGGGACCGGCCGCGCCACGGGCCCACTCGACCCATAGGCGGACCTCGGCGCGCAGATCGACAGTGCTCGGAGCGTCCGTTACCACAACAGCATGCTAAAGCGCTGCCCCCCCGGCCGTCACAGCTTGGTACCCGGCCTTCATTTACGCGCGTCCCACGTGACGGAGAAGTGACAGGCCCGGCCTACCTATCTCCCCTGCCTAGGGTTCCATCGGGATCGGAGGGAGGCGAGGGCCTCGCGTTCAGGGAGGACGCGGGTGCCTGCGGGTGCCTACCTCGTTGCCGATGCGAACGACAATGGAAGGGATCAGGGATGAAGCGCACAGCACTCGTGCTTCTCTTCGCTGCCGTTTTCTCGGTAGCACTTGGCGCATGCCGCGGTCGTCGCACGATCGTTGCAGGGCCTGCCGGTGATACGACCGCGCAAGCCCCCGTCGAGTACGTAGAGCAAGCCCCGGCCGCCGAGTTCGTGGAAGCCGCACCGGCGGCGATGGACGCGCCTCCGGCGATGGACGCGCCTCCGGCGATGGACGCACCTGCGGCGGAAGGCTCCGGCGATCTGCTGGGCGAAGCCACCGAAGGCGCGCGCATCATGGCCGATCGCGCGGACTACGTGGCGAACTCCTACGTCGAGAAGGCTCGCGCGGCTGAGAAGGCCGGCGACATCGAAGGCGCCAAGGAGTACTACGCGAAGGCCATCGACGCGGACCCGTCGAACGAGGCCGCGCAGGCCGGCTGGCGCAAGCTCAGCACGGACCGCGCGAGCAGCGTCGGCGAGTACATGGGCAAGTCGCGCGACGTCGCCTCCGTACGCCGCGACAAGGCTGCCTCCGAGGTGCGCAACTACCTCGAGCGCGGCCGCACCCTCGTCGCGCGTGAGCAGTACGACGCTGCGGTGAAGGAGTACCAGAAGGCACTCTCGATCCTGAGCTGGTACGACGAGACCGCCGACTTCGGTGCGACGTCCGCCAGCGTCAGCGACATGATCGACACCGCGAAGTACAAGGCGCAGGTCTCCGAGCGCCGTGCCCGCGAGAGTCAGATCGCCGATGCACAGCGTGAGCGCGAGCGCGAGCTTGCCACCGAGCGCGAGCGTCGCCTCGGCCGCATCCGCGCCTGGTTCGACGGCGCCCACCGCGCCTTCCGTCGTGGCGAGTACGCCGTCGCCCGCGCGTACGCCAAGCAGATCCTGCGTCACGACTCCACGAACCGCGACGCCCAGCGCATCATCGACATCAGCCACGATGCCGAGCACCAGACCAACCAGACCACGACGCGTCGCAACTTCGACGACCAGTGGAAGGCCATCATGCAGGACATGGAAGACTCCATCGTCCCGCAGATCGCCACGGTCCAGTTCCCCGACAACTGGCTCGACGAGATCGCCGATCGCAAGCCCCGCATCGTCGGCGAAGAGGACTCGGACGAGGACACCGCGAGCATCGCGGGCATCCTGTCGATCCTCGAGAAGAAGCGCGTCAAGGGCCTGGACTGGGAAGAGCAGAACCTCGACAACGTCGTCGCCTACCTGCGCACGATCACGGGCCTCAACTTCTACGTCTCGCCGAAGGTGCGCGAG
>JAHEIK010000201.1 GCA_024639415.1 Planctomycetota bacterium | reverse complement strand
CCGCCCCGGCGGCGAGCGTGCCCCCCGCGGCCGCATCCTCCTCGTCGACGACGAGTCCCGCAGGATGTCCTTCGTCGTGGAGCGGCTGATCGGCGCAGGCTTCGACTGGGAGATCCGCGGTGACGGGGCCGCGGTCGCGCACTCGGTGCTCCGGCAGCTCGAGCGCTTCGACCTGATCCTGATGAAGGACCGCCTGCAGGGGTTGCGCGGCACGGATCTGATCCGCCTGTTCAAGCACGGCAAGCAGCGCGTGCCGCCGTGCCTGGTCTTCGGTGAGGACCTCCCGTCGATCACCGCCGAGATGGCATGGCACGCGGGTGCGTGGGCGTGGTGCACGGTCGAGCACCTCAAGAGCACGATCGTGCTCGATCTCGTGCGACGCGGCATGAACCTGAGCCGTGCCGCGCGGCGGGAAGCCGCATGACCGGGGGCCACGCGCTCCGCGCGCTGACGGAGCAGCGGTCGTTCGCCGTTCTCGTGGTGGCGGTGGACGAGCAGAGCTTCGACATACCCGCCCGGGCCCTGGAAGTGGTAGGTGGGATCCCGCGGCACGCCGCCTCGGCAGCCGAAGCGATCGCGTGCATGGAGCAGGCCGAGTTCGACGTGCTTTTCGTCAACAACATGGACTGCTGCGGGGTGACGTGCCAGGAGATCGTGGACTTCATCGACGAGGAACGGGATGCGCGAATCCCGGTGGTCTTCAGGGCGTGCGACTCGACGACGGGGCTCGGCGACGAGCTTGATCCGAAGGGGCTCTACATCTGGATCCTCGAAGGCGTGCTCCAGCTCGATCGCATGATCGGGGCCATGACGAAGGCCGCTCGTCTCAGTCGGCTGCTGCGCTTGGAGCAGCATGTAGAGGAAGAGGTGGACTGGCGGGTCGCGTATTGCCTCTCGCAGTTCGAGCGGTCCTGGTCCCAGGAGTAGATGGGAAGCGGGTGAGCGCCACGTAGCCTTGCGGTACGCCGCAAGGCGTAGCGAGGAGCCGCATGGACATCATCTTCCTGCACGGACTCGAGAGCGGGCCGCACGGCTCGAAGTTCCAGTCCATCCGGGACGCAGGCTGGACCGTCTCCGCACCCGACTGCACCGGGGTCGGGGACGTCACACAGCGTGTTGCCATCGCGCGGGAGGCCCTCGAGGCGGCGGCGGGGCCCGTGGTGCTCGTCGGGTCGTCCTTTGGCGGACTCACCGGGGCACGGCTCCATGCCGACGTCGCGGGCAGCCCCGTGGGGGAACGGATCCACGGGCTCCTGCTGCTGGCGCCGGCCCTCCACGTCGAGGGTGCCGAGGCGATCGATCGCTGCCACCCCAACACCGTGATCCTCCACGGCGTGCAGGATGACGTCGTGCCGGTCGAAGCGAGCCGCTCCTTCGCCGAGCGCTTCGGCTGCATGCTGGTCGAGGTGGAGGACGGCCACCGCCTCAAGGACTCGCACGCGCGGATCCTGAGCCTGCTGCAGCAAGTGGCTGGTGTCCGGGCCTGAGGCCGAGCGCCGTACTCAGTCCTGCGACGATCCGTCCTCGGCCCTCTTCTCGGGCTCCGGCTTGGGCTCTTCCTCAGCCTTCCGCGGCGGCTCCGGCGGCTCAGGCGGCGCCAGCGCCTCGAGCTTCTTCTCGAGGGTCTTCTCTGCGTTGCCCTTGACGACGCGCCCCTCGGGATCGATGAGGACGTTCGTCGGATAGGCACTGATGCCGTAGGCCTTCAGCGTCGTGCGTGAGGGGTCGAGGAGGATCGGAAACGGCAGCGCCTTGCCGCCCCAGCGCTCCTTGATGATCGGCTTGAGCTTCTCGTCCAACTCGGCGAGCGTCTTGACCGATGCATCGTGGAACGCCAAGACCTCGAACTTGTCGCGAATCGCCGCGTACTTCTCGTAGAGCGCCATCAAGCGCGGCAGACTGCCGCTCTTGCACGGACCTCACCAGTGCCCCCAGAACTCCAACAAGACCCACTTGCCCTTGAAGTCGGCCAGCGTTGCCTGCGGATCGACGCCGCGGGCCTCCGACACCGTCCAAGCCGGCGGCTCCTTGCCGTAGTGCTGGGCGATGATCGTCGGCTTCAGGTCCGTGGTGCCCATGTCCACAGCGCGCATGTCCCTCGTCACGGTGGCCCGCTGGACGATGCGCACGCAGTCCACGCCCCCGACCATCAACCGGTACTCGCCCGGCGGCAGGCGCAGGCTGTAGGACGACTCGCCCACGTGACTCGCGATCGCGATCATTGCGGGGCGCGCCGTGAACGAGACGTACGTCTTCTCGATCGCATGCCCCAGGCCCTTGTTCTCGAACGCGCCCTTCACCAGCGTGGTGCGACGGAGCCTCAAGGCGATCGGCTTTGCGGCAGACTCGGCATCCAGCGTCGCCAGCGCGCCGTGGTCGCGACTCTCGTCGAGCGCCATCAGCGTGCGCGCACGCGAGGAGAGGCGCACCTTCAAGGCGAAGTTCCCCTCCGCATCGGTGCGCACGCCCTGCCGCGCGTCCAAGCGCCCATCCTTGGCGATCCAGTAGGTCGCCACTTCGATGCCGGGGGCGGGTTCGCCGGCCGCGTCAAGCACCTGGCCGGTGACTTCCACCGGATCGGCGCCCTCGGCGACCTGCCCCACCAGAGCGAAGAGAGCGATCAGCAAGCCTGTGACGAGTCGCGACTTCATGCGGGCCTCCCGTGGCTCGCAATCCTAGCGAATCGCAGCGGGCACGTCCTCGCCCGTGTCCTTCGTGCGCTTCACAGAGGGGGAGCCGAACCGCCCCCCCCCATGCCCGGGCGGCCCGATCACGGCAAGGAGTCGCTAAGGCGTGGGATCCGTGCAGTTGGGCTCGCCGTCACAGTCGGAGTCGAACTCGAGGTACAGCACCCCGTCGCAACTCTCGTCGTGATACTCGTACGAGGCGCCCGCGGCGACGCTGATGCGGTGCGCGTAGGCGCTTCCGATGAGGTGCGCACCCTGCATGATCTGCACACTCGCCTTGGGTGCGACGAAGTTGCCCAGGACGTGGCTACCCTGCCCGACGTGCACGGTGCTCTTGCCGGCGAACAGGAAGTGCACATCGCGGGTCGAAGCCGGGAAGACCGGAATCGACATGCGCACGTCCTTCTGCAGGTGCAGCTTCTCGGTGACGTACACCGTGATCGGATCGGACGTCGGATCCACGTGGATCCGCGCACCCTCGGCCGCGGTGAGACCGTGCAGGCTGTACGTCCCCGGGCCGATGCGCAAGGTGGCCCCCTTGCCGAGCTCGACGGAGCCGTACGCGCCGGGAACGAGCGCGTGGGATCCACCGTCCGGCACCTGGAGCCCCGTGAGCTTCCCGGTTGCCGCGGGCAGGGCGACCGCCGGAATCGTTCGGAGCGGCAGCGAGAGGCCCGCGACGAGATGTCCCGTGGGGCTCAAGGCGCCCTTGCCGACGACCTTGGCCTTCTTCACGAGGACGTAGTCCGCGACGAGGGAGCCCCCCACCTGGAGTTCCGTAGGCGCGTGGATGTCGCCCGCGAGCGTGCCGGCGTCACCGCTCTTGACGTGCACGCGATCGTTCGCGCCCACGTGACCGAACGAGTCCTCGGTCCGCTGGATGGACAGATCCTCGCCCGCGTAGAGAACGAACTGGCCCAGCTCGTCGATCTGTGCCGGACCGAGGTTCACGGTATCCGTGTCCTCGGCTGTTACCGCCGTGCCGTTCGGGATGTAGGGCATGGCGATGCGGCTGCGGGCGCGCGCGACGGCCTGATTCGGGAACAGGAACGGCGCGGCGCTGACCGCCGGGCTCGGACCGGGCTCCACGGTCACGATCACGACGACGATGCCGGACTCGCCCACGGCCAGGCCCTGACCGCCATCCGGCACGCCGACCTCGTCGACCAGCAGGTTCACGTCGGCCTTCCCGTCGAAGCTCGGGTTCAGGGCGAAGTCACAGCTGATCGCTTCGTCGACGGTCCAGGAGACGGCCTTGTCGAACGTGGTCGCGAGGTCGCTCTCGATCTGCGTGTGCCACAGCGGCACGTCACCTTGATTCGAGATCTTGTACGTGTAGGTGATCGTGCGCGTGCCACCGCCGTTGTTGCGGACGGCGCTGACCTCCTGCTGGATGTCCACGACTGGATTCTCGGGATCGAGCAGGAAGGTCGGGCCGGGGATGTGCGGGAAGGCGTCGCCCGCGGCGACGCTGCCGACCGGGACGGTGCTGTTCTGCAGGACCACGGGATACACGACCGGCTCGCAGGTGGTGCAACCACGGCCGGGCGGGGGCAGGCTGAAGTCAGCACGGCCGACGGTCTCGGACACCAGGCTGAACTCTTCGACGTCGAAGGCCGGCAGCCGGAACTGCAGCAGCGACAGCGCGATGGCCACCTGGTCCTGCTGCGTGACCTGCGTCTGCAGATCGCTGGCGACACCGAACGTGGGCGCCACGTCGGACGGGGCCGTGGTGTCGGGGTAGCGCACGTCGATCACCTGATCGGCCGCGAACATGGGCACGAAGCGCCCCGTCCCCGCGTGCGAGAGTGCGCCCGATCCTGCGGCGGATCCGGCCGGTGCGTTGTAGACCTTCCAGTGCATGACGCGCCCGAGGTCGAACTTCACGTGGGGCGTCGGGGTCAGGTCGAGGTCGACCGTCTGGTTGATGTAGTACGTCGGGGCGATGTCCCCGATGTCGATCGAGAACACACCGATGTCGTAGCTCGTCTGGATGCACGTGGCGCCGGGGATTGCGTCCAGCGCGAGGTCGATGAAGGACACCATGTCGACGCCGAGCGAGATGACGTCGTTCGTCGTGCCACTGCGGCTGAGCGTCTTCCCGCCGTTGACGCGCGCGAACGTATCCAGATCCTGTCGACCCGGCTGGATGATCGTGCCCCCGATCTCCGGTACGAAGAACGTGCACGGCGGAGCCGTGGTCGCGAAGCTCAGGCGCGGGCGCCCCTCGGAGTCGGTGTCCTGCGCGATGGTGAAGACGCCGTAGTTGCTGAAGGTGTCGCCGTTGAGATCCTTGAAGTCGAGGAAGGAAGGGCCCGCGCGGAACAGGTTCGCCTTGGCAGCGGCACCTAGCACGCCGGGAACGTCGAAGCTGTCCTCCGTGACCGTGAGCAAGGGGATGTCGACGTTCAGGCCGGTGTTGTAGATGATGAGTCGCTCGCTGAAGAGGCACGCACTGCCGAGACTCCCGAAGCCGGCGGCTTCCAGTGCCACGTTGATCGCATCGACCAGGCTGGAGTCGACGCACCACTCCACGACGATCTCGAGCCGCAGATCCCGCACGAAGCCGCCGAGCTCCGTCTCGAAGAGCGGCGGCGTGGCCGTCAAGCTCGCTCCGGCCTTCGGCGTCCACGAGGGGGAGATGCGAATCGTGTTGTTGCGCGAGAAGCTGTTGGGCTTGGGGTGGGCGAGGTTCAGCTGCACGGGGAAGTCGACGTTCGGGATGTCGACGCCGCCGACGTCGTCCAGCCTCAGGTATCCGCCGTAGTCGAGGTTGATGACCGGCTTGATCTGGACCGGCTCCATGGGCGACACGGTGAGGATGGCCGCGAGAATCCCGGCGGCGTCGTCCCCCAGGGGCTCCCGCAGGAGGGCCTCGATGACGGCCTTCTTGAACTTCTGGAGGCTCGTCCCCCCGGAGACGCAGGTGCACCACTCGCGCCGCTCGCGGTTGCCCTCGCCACCGGGCGGCTCCACGTCGATTCCGCTCGCTGACCCGCGGAAGGGCAGGTCGTAGGGCTTGCTCGTGTCCCCGTCGTGATCGTCGGCGAAGGCGGGGCCCGCCCATCCGAACAGGGCCGCACAGAGCGCGAGCCCAAGCAGGGCCGCGGGCACCGTGCACAGCCGCGGCCCGCAGGTCCGGGGTCGACTCGGCACGTACATTCGCACAGTCCTTCGCATTGCGTCTTCCTTCCACAAGCAGGAACCGACGCATCGACAGGCGTCACTCGTTCACCGCATCCCGGGGCAAGCGAAGGAGTATGCAGACGGAAGACGCCGTCTGCAACGATCCAGTCGCGCCCACGTGCTGCGATGTCCAATCTGCGCAACACGGACGCGGCTCCGTGCCCTGGTAGAGTGCGCCGATGCGGCGGTACGTGCTCCTCGTCCTCGGTCTGGCTGGGCTGGGCCTGCTCGTGTTCATGACCGCCCAAGGCGACGAGGAGGGCTCAGGGCTGCACGGAACGTTCGTCCTCGACCTCACGCAGGAGCAGATCCAGGAGATGGCGCGCCTCGCAGTCCTCAAGTCCAAGCGAGCAGAGATCGAAGCACTCGAGTCCGCTTCCTCGGTCGAGCGCGAGGCGCAGATCGCGAAGTGGCAAGAGGCGACGGCGACGCTGCTGGGACATGTGGACGTCCGACTCGAGCTACGCAAGGACGGTACCTACTCAGTCCTCACGAAGTTCGCCCATGCGAAGAACGAGATCACCGGACGCTGGAAGCTCGCCCAGGCGAACCTCACGCTCACGCCGGATCCGAACCAGGGCGACCATCCGAATGCCACCCAGGTACGTGAGACACTCGTCGAAGGCGACACGATCCGCTGGTCCCTCCCGGGGGGCGACGTGGTGCTGCGCCGGCCGTAGCGCATGCCTGCCTCGCCCGCCCGCGACGACGCGCACTTCGCTCTTCGGCAGTTCGTGCAATCCCACCGCAGTCTCTTCGTCCTGACCGGCGCCGGTTGCTCGACGGCCTCGGGCATCCCCGACTACCGCGATGAGAACGGCGACTGGAAGCGCAAGCAGCCCGTCACGTATGCCGCGTTCACAGGCAGCGAGGCCGTGCGCAGGCGCTACTGGGCGCGCAGCATGATCGGCTGGCCGACCATGGCGAACGCCAGACCCAACGCCGCGCACGACGCGCTCGCACGCATGGAGCGAGAGGGCCGTATGCACACCCTGATCACCCAGAACGTGGACGGACTGCACCAGGCGGCTGGCAGTCGCGCGGTGCTCGACCTGCACGGCCGCATCGCGGACGTCGTGTGCCTAGACTGCGGCGCGGGCTCTGAG
>JAHEIK010000200.1 GCA_024639415.1 Planctomycetota bacterium | reverse complement strand
ACGCCGTTCTCGAACTCGAGCATCTCGCCGGCGCCGGCGTTCTCGAGCCCGTAGATGCGGGCAATGCCGTCACCGACTTCCAGGACGGTGCCGACTTCGGATACGTCGACCGAAGCCTCGAACTGCTCGAGCTCCTGGCGGATGACCGACGTGATCTCTTCAGGATTGAAGCGCATGTCGCTGCATTCCTCTCTCGATGATGCGGGTGTGCAACTCAGACAGTCGACGGCGAGCGCTGCCGTCCACGATGCGATCGCCGACACGAATGACGGCGCCCGCGATGATCTCGGGCTTGACGACGTGCTCGACGACGGCCTCACTGCCGATCGCGCCGCGGATGGCGTCCTTCCACGAACGGAAGTCGCTCTCCGGTACCGGCACGGCCGTCGTGATGGTGACGGGCACGCGTCCGAGCCTCTCGTCGAGGATCACGCTGTAGGCAGCATGGATCTCGGGCAGGAGGCCCAAGCGACCGCGCCGAAGCAGCAGCCGCAGGAAGTTGGCCAGCAGCGTGGGGAAGCGGCCTTCGACGAGGGTGTCCATCGAGGCGTGCTTCTGGGCGCTGGGGATCTCGGTCGCGAGGAAGTAGCTGCGCAGGACGCGATCCTCGGACCAGGCCTCGGTGACGGCACCGAGGACGCTGCCCACGTCCTGGAGGAGGGCCTTGGCCCCCTCGGCCTCGACGGCCTCCGCGAGAGCGCGGGCGTAGGCCGTGCTGCCGGGACTGGCGTGGGTGGAGGCCATCAGGCGCTGCCCTCATCCTCGGTCGCCGGCGGGACCGACGGCGCGGCGCGGGAGGAGGCGAACTTGCTGACGACGCCGGAGACGAGCCCGGCGTGGCCGTCGGCGCTCAGCTCCTTCTCGACGATCTGACTGGCCGCCTCCGTCGCGATGGCGGCGGCGTCGCGAACGAGCCCGTCCCAGGCCTTCGACATGCGCTGGTCGATCTCGCGCTGCGCGCGCTCGATCGTCTCGTCCGCGCGCTTCTTGCCATCGGCTTCGATCTGCGCGCGGATGTCGTCCGCGTCCCTGCGGGCCTCGTCGAAGATCGCCTGGGCCTCTTCGCGAGCATGGTCGATCTTCGACTCGTACTCCGTGATGAGGGCCTTGGCCTTCTCGTGCGCGGCTTCCGCGTCGTCCAGCGCCTTCTTGATCGTGTCTTCGCGCTGCTGCAGACCGCTGAGGATCGGCTTCCAGGCAAACTTGCCCAGGACGATCAGCAGGATCACGAACACGCCGATCGACGTGAGGATGTTCCTCATGTCGAGCTGCTTGCCCCACTGCAGGCCGGCCCCGCCTTCCGCCTCCGCGGCCTCACCGGCAAAGGCCGGGGCAGCGCAGGCGATCAGCAGGACGGCGACGATGGCGATCGGGAGAATTCGGGTGCGCATGGCACGCCTCCGCGTCGGGTCGCTGGTCAGGGTTGGGAGTTGGTCGGCCTCCGCGCGGAAGAGCATCCCGCGCGGAGGACAGTTCGACTCCCAGCGTGGGATGGTCCTACTTGTCGAGGCCCATCATGCAGATCACGAGCGCGAAGAACGTCGCACCCTCGATCAGGGCGGCCGAGATGATCATCGCCGTCTGGATGGCGCCCTTGGCTTCCGGCTGGCGGCCGATGGCCTCACAGGCGCGCTCGCCGATGCCGCCGATGCCCTTGGCGGCGCCGTAGATGGCGATGCCGGCAGCGATGGCAGCGAGAGGACCGAGGGACGTGATCTCAGCAAGGGTCGTCGAGAGAGTCGAGAAGAGGCCCATGATGGGGTTTCCTCCGGATTGCGGCGCCTCGTGTCGCGCCTGTTGTTCAAGGGGAATCGAACGGCTGGACCAACCGCCGGGGCTAGTGCTCCGGGTGGATGGCCGCGCCGAGGAAGAGTGCGGTCAGGAAGGTGAAGATGTAGGCCTGCAGGAAGGCAACGAAGAGCTCCAGCAGGTTGATCGCCACGGCACCGAGTGCCGCAGCCGCCGTGACGCCGAGCATCCCGTAGGCGCCGTCGTCAAACGCCATGCGGACGCCCGTGACGGCAAAGCCCATGAGGACGGCCAGCACGATGTGCCCGCCGGTCATGTTGGCGAACAGTCGAATAGCCAGCGCGAACGGCTTGACGAGCGCGCCGATGATCTCGATCGGGATGAACAGCGGCGCGAGCCAGATCGGGCCGTGGCCCAGCAGCAGGTGCTTGGCGTAGCCGCCCCCGCCCAGGCGCTTGATGCCGCTGAGGTGGAACAGCAGGAAGGCGCAGATCGCCAGGCCCGCCGTGATGCCGATGTTGCCCGTCGCCGTGCCGCCCAGGTGCAGCGCCGGGTCGTTCAGGGCCCACTGGCTGACGGCCGTGATCGGCAGCATGCCGAGCAGGTTGGCCGTGAGGATGAGAATGAACAGCGTCCAGAGGAACGGGATGAACGTGTCGGTGTCCTTGCCGAGGACAGGCCGCGCGACCTCGTTGCGGATGTACTGGAGAATCGACTCGAGGAAGTTGCGGAAGCCGGTCGGGACGAGCGACTTCTTGCGCGCTGCGATCGGCACGAAGATGACGAGCAGCAGCGCCGCCAGCACCAGCATGAACATGTGGTTGTAGACGTAGTGCCAGAAGCTGGCCTTGTCGTGGCTCAGCTCGTGCGGCACAACGTGCGACAGCGGGTCGGCGCCGGCGAGGAACACCGACGCGAGCATGCTCTGCGTATGGGCAGCGACCTCGGCGATCATCGGTGTGCGGCTCCCTCGGCGTCATCGACGCGCTCTGCTGGAGTGGATCCCGACGGAAGCGGTGCTTCCGGCTGCGGCGTTCGCGCGGGCGTCCCAGTTGGGCGGTGATTCTGGCCCAACTCCCGGAGAGACACGAACACTTCCAAGACCACTTGGGCGAGATAGTGCACGCCGAGCCAGATTGCGAACGGCATCATCGGCACGGGCTTGACGACAAACACCGGCAGGCTCAGCGCGAGTGTCAGGATCAGGCGCGCACCGATGGCGGCCTGGGTCGCCTGCGCCGCCTGATCGTCCCCTGCGCTCACGCCGCGCATCAGCGAGCCGATGCCCCGGCCCGCAGCCGCACCGATCAGGCAGATGAGCCCGGCCAAGCCCAGGCCGAGCTGACCTTCGCGGCCCTTCCAGGCATGGGCGGGCCACGCCAGCGCAGCCGTCACGAGGACGGTGAGCAGGAAGGCGAGCAGCAGGTAGCGGCGTGTCGAGGGGCCCACGGTGGCTCCAGTGGGCCGACCTCGAGCGAGTGGACTACTCGTCGGAGGCGGAGGCCCGCATGACGCGGCGAATCAGCATGTACATGCCAACACAGGCCCCG
The DNA here is from genome assembly GCA_024639415.1 of Planctomycetota bacterium. Classification (GTDB taxonomy): domain Bacteria; phylum Planctomycetota; class PLA2; order PLA2; family JAEUHO01; genus JAHEIK01. Next base: position 3,698 of record JAHEIK010000200.1, on the reverse strand, counting down.
GCGAGCGCGCCCATGGCGGCTCCCCAGGGTTCCCAGCCGAACTTGCCATCCAGCCACTTGCCGCCAAGGAAGAACAGCACCACGTAGACGGCGAATTCGATGCCTACGGCCGCCCAGGAGCCCGCTCCGCGCGAAAACGAGGCTTCGCGCTCGAAGTCCATCTCGGGCCGCTTGTAGTCCCCCAGGCGGTCGTCCTTCTTGGCCATGGGGGGGAGTGTAGCGCCTCCGCCCGTTCCCGTTGCCGTTCCCGTCTCCGTTCCCGGCGTGCCCGGTGCCCGTGGCCGTTTCCCGCCGGCGGCGCGAACTCCTGCCGTTCCGCGCTCCCGCGCGGACTGGACGGCGCGGCGAGGCCGCACCGGCAAGGGGGAACTGCGCGTCCCCCCTTCCAATCCCCTCCGTGGAGCCCGTTCGCGATTTCATCGTTTCGCGGGACGATCCCTGGGGTCGGCCCGTCAACCCCCGCGAAGCCGATGAAATCGAACCGGGCTCCCGTTGGAGGTGCGCGAGCCCTACCATTCCCCTCGTGCCGCTCCTCGCCACCCTCGCCGCCGGCCTGCTGGACCTGATCTCTCGCAGCCTGCCGCCGCGCGCGCTCATGGCCCTGGCCGCTGGCGCAGGAGGGCTCTGGTGGCGGCTCTCCGCCGAGCGGCAGCAGGTGGTAGACGAGAACCTCCGGATCGCCCTCGGGGACGACCTCGACGCCACCGCCCGGCGGGAGATCGGCCGGGCGGCCTGCCAGGGGCTGGCCCGCGTGGTCGCGGAGATCGCCTTGGCCGATCGCCTGTTCGGATCCGGTCGCGGCGCAGCCCAGAAAATGGCCTTCTACGGCGAGTGGGAGGCTCTGGAGGCCGACCGGGCCGCCGGCCGTGGGGGGGTGATCGTCACCGCCCACCTGGGCAACTGGGAGATCGGAGCCTTCGGCGTTCGCCACCGCGGGATCCCCCTGCGCGCGATGGCCCGGCCCCTGCGGAGTGCAGCCCTCGAGGCTTGGCTCGAGCGCCGCCGGGGCGGGGCGGAGCGCATGATCCGCAAGACGGGGGGCCTCAAGGACGTACTGCGCGAGCTCAAGGCCGGGGGCTGGGTGGCCCTGCTCGCTGACCAGAATGCCGGCCGCCACGGGCTGTTTCTTCCCTTCTTCGGGCTGGAGGCCTCGACGTTCCCGACCCCCGCGGCCGTCGGCGAGCGCCTCGGCGTGCCCGTCTACCTGGGCATCTGCCTGCGCCGGCCCGACGGGGTGGGCTTCGACATCCACCTCGAGCGCGTGCCCACCGCCGAGGGAGTCGAGGCGGCCACGCGGGACCTCAACCGGCGGCTGGAGGGCTGGATCCGCCGCGCGCCGGGGCAATACAACTGGGTCCATCGCCGCTGGAAGACCCGCCCGCCGGGGCGGGACCGCTCCGAGCCCGGGCAGCCTTCCTACGCAAGGCTGTGGCCCGCCAACCACCCCAAGACCGGCGTCCGGTAGCATCCCCTCGTCATGACGGCCGATCGACCCGACCCGCAGCCGCCCTTCGACGCCGGGCGCTTCCGCCCCGCCCCCCTGGGCGGCCGCGGCCACCTCGTGGAGACGGAGCGCTTTGCGGGCGCCGTCGACCCGCGGCAGTCGGCGGCGGAGTTCCTCGCCTCGCTGCCGGACTTCCTCGGGGTACGCAACCTCAAAGGGCTGGCGCAGGCCGTGGCTCGCGCCCCCCGGACGCTGTGGGGGCTCGGCGGCCACGTCGTGAAGGTCGGTCTCGGGCCGCTGCTCAACGACCTGGCGTCCCGCGGCTTCGCGCACGGCTTCGTGATGAACGGCGCGGCGGCGATCCACGACAGCGAAGTTGCGCTGCAGGGCAGCACGTCCGAGGACGTCGGTGGGGGACTCTTCGAGGGCACCTACGGCACCGCGGACGAGACGGGCACCCTCTTCGCGGCCGCCGCCGAGCGCGCGGGCAGGGAGGGCATCGGCTTCGGGACGGCACTCGGTCGCGAGCTGCTGGATCGCGATCCACCGAACAAGGAGCTCTCCGTCCTCTGCCACGCTGCGCAGCACGACATCCCCGTCACTGTGCACGTGGCGATCGGCACCGACACCGTCCACATGCATCCCGCGTGTGACGGCGCGGCACTCGGCGCGGCGACGCACGGTGACTTCCTGCGCCTGGCCGCCCTCGTCGAGGGCCTGGACGACGGCGTCTACATCAACGTGGGCAGCGCGGTCATCCTGCCGGAGGTCTTCCTCAAGGCCGTGGCCATGGTGCACAACGCGCGTGCCCACGAGGGCGAGGCCGCGACGCTGCGCCTCACCACGGGCAACCTCGACATGCTCAGGCACTACCGTCCGCGCGTGAACGTGCTCGAGCGCCCGGCCCAGCAGGGCTACGACATCGCGGGCCAGCACGAGTACGTGCTGCCGCTCCTGCGCCTGGCAATCCTCGAGGCGGCCGTGGACATCGAAGCATGACCCGCCCGCTGCCCGAGGTGCTGGCCACACTGAACGCACCGAAGGTGCTCGTCGTGGGCGACATCGTCCTGGATCGCTACCTGACGGGGGCGGTCGAGCGCATCAGCCCCGAGGCGCCCATCCAGGTGCTGCGCGTCGAGAACGAGGAGGAGCGCCTCGGCTGTGCCGGCTCCGTCGCGCAAATGCTCTCCGTCCTCGGCGCAGAGACGACGCTCGTCGGCGTGGTGGGGGACGACAAGGCGGCGGGGCGCGTGGCCGCCCTCGCGCTCCAGGCCGGCGTCATCTTCGATGCCGTCGCCGAGACGGGACGCCGCACGGGCGTCAAGACACGCCACCTCGCGCGCAGCCACTCGACCGACCAGCAGGTGCTGCGGGTGGACGAGGAGACGACGGCGCCTGTCGGTGCGGCGACGGAGGCCGCCTTGGGCGGCGTGCTGGCCAGGCGCGTGGCAGAGGCGGATGCCGTCATCGTGAGCGACTACGGCAAGGGCGCGCTCAGCGCCGAGTTGCTCGTGCGCCTCGTGGCAGAAGCGCGCGGCCGCAGCGTGCCGGTGATCGCCGATCCGAAGGGCAGCGACTTCACGCGCTACCAGGGCGTGACGTGCATCACGCCGAACCGCCCGGAGACCCGCGGCGCCACGGGCATTGCCGTCACCGATCTGGCCAGCGCCGAGGCGGCCGCCACGCAGCTGGTCGAGGATCTCGGCCTCGCCTTCGCGCTGGTCACGCTCGACAAGGAGGGCATGTACCTCAAGGAGGCGAGCGCCGACGGCGTGCACCTGCGGACCACGCCGCGCGAGGTGTTCGACGTGACGGGCGCCGGCGACATGGTCGTCGCGGTGCTCGGCATGGCGCTCGCCGCGGGGGCGACCCCCGTCGAGGCGGCGTCGCTGGCCAACGTCGCAGCCGGCCTCGAGGTCGAGCACGTCGGCGTCGTCCCGGTGACCCGTGACGAGATCGCGGCGCGCCTGGCGCGAGGCGCCGAGGGCCTTGCGGCCAAGCACGTCGCGCGCAGTGAGATCGCCGGCGTCGTCAAGCGGCACCGGGCGGCGCAGAAGCGCGTCGTCTTCACCAACGGCTGCTTCGACATCCTGCACGCCGGCCACGTGCGCTACCTCGCCGAGGCGAAGGCGCACGGCGACATCCTCATCATCGGCCTCAACTCAGACGACAGCGTGCGGCGCCTCAAGGGCGAGGGCCGTCCGGTCAATGGACAGGCCGACCGCATCGAGGTGCTCGCGGCCCTGGCGGTCGT
>JAHEIK010000199.1 GCA_024639415.1 Planctomycetota bacterium | reverse complement strand
TCGGGTAGCGACTCGGCTGCGTGCGCTCCTCGTGGCGCGTGCGCGTACGCAACAGTGCCCACGCGCACACGGCGACCACGAGCCAGAACCCCAGACGGAGGGCGTCGACGCCGTCCAAGGCGTGCCGCACGTTGTCCGCGGCAGCACCGAGCCAGGTCTCGATGACGGGGTTGGCCAGGGCGAAGAGGCCGACGAAGACCGCACCCAGGCCCAGCGGCAGGAGCCACAGCAGCAGCCGTCCGCCTCGCGTGGACTTGCCGCGGTGGGCGGCGAGGCGCCTGAGCAAGCCGGCGTCCCGGAAGGGCTGGGCGACGGCGCCGAGAGCAAACCCCACGTAGCGCGCCGCCCAGGCGCCCACGTTCGACGTCCAGCCCTCGCGTCCGACGACCGCGAAGGCGATGAGGCCCGCGGCGGCCAGCAGCAGGCCGTGCGGCGTGGGATGTACGACGCAGGCGGCCCCGAGCCCAAGCGTGAGAAGAAAGATCACGAGTCCGGAGTGCTTCCTCAATGCATGGGGCTGCGCGATGGCCAGCGCCAGGAGCGTCAGCGCGAGGTACAGGCCCAGCGACCAGCCGAGGGGATGGTCGAAGAACAGCCAGTCGGCGGCGACCACGAGTCCCAGGCAGAGCGCAAGCCGCGCTTCGAGTCGCCGGGACCAGGTCGCCCGCCTTGCAGGTCGGGGGGGTGTATCGGTCGGCTGAGCAGCAGGCAGCGCGCCTTCACTCACCCGAGGACCTCCCTGCGATCTGTTCTACCTCCGCTTGCAGTTCCTGCCCGGACGCAATCGCCGGCTACTCGGCCTTCTTCGGCGGGTACGCCCGCTCTTCTCCAAGAAGGGAAGACGGCTGGAGCCGCGAGGCGTATCGTCTAGCCAAGACGGAACGCAAGCCCGTCCGACGACCTCTGGGAGCAACGCATGACAGAGCGCAGTTACGCGACCATCCTCTTCAACGACGGCAGCCGCTTGTCACTCGAGTTCATGAAACAGGCCGACAACGTCTCCAGCGGCTCGCTGTTGCGCAAGGCGATGGAGAGTCCCACCATCACCTTCGAGGGGGACGGCGATCTCTACATGATCCCGACGACCAGCATCAAGTACATCCAGATCCATCCGGTGCCGGAGTCGCTGCCGCCCGGCGTGATCCAGGGCGCGACCATCGACTTGATGAACTAGGGCTCCTGAGAACGGCGGTTCCGCCGCCGTCTGGGCAACTTGTGCCGCCGCCCTCCGCGCAGAGGATCTGGCGTCCCGAGATCCCGTTCGGCACACTGTGGGGCCCGCTACAGCCGGTGCGGATTGCCGCGCCCAGCCGTCAGGAGCCCCTCCCATGCCGACCCTCATCGATCTCTGGTTGCCCATCCTGCTCTCGGGCGTGGCCGTCTTCTTCCTCAGCTTCATCATGTGGATGGTCCTGCCGCATCACCGCAAGGACTGGATCAAGCTGCCTGATGAGGACGGGACCATGCAGCAGCTCGGCGACATCCCCGCCGGCATGTACACCTTCCCGCACTGCGGGACGCCGGAGGAGATGAAGGACCCGGCCTACATCGCCAAGCGCGACAAGGGGCCGTCCGGCCTGCTCACCATCGTCCCGCGCGGGCCCATGAACATGGGCAAATCGATGTTCTACTCGTTCATCTACAACGTGATCGTCGCCGTGCTCGTGGCCTACGTCGCGAGCATCGTCGTCCGTAAGGGCGACCCGGGCGGCGTCGTGCTGCAGTTGACCTCGACCGTGTTCTTTCTCGGCTACGCCGGTGCTCACGGCTGGTACCTGCTGTGGTTCTCGCACACGCCGTCCGTGATCTGGAAGTCGGTCGCCGACTGCTTGGTCTACGCAGTCGCGTGCGGCTTCCTCTTCAAGGCATTCTGGCCGGCCGTCTGAGCGGACGTTCTTGGCGGGTGCTCTCGGCGTTTGTAGGGGCGCCCCAAGGTGTCGCCGGAGGCGACGCCGCGTGCGCGCCCGCGGATTACCATGGGTGCGTACCGGCGATGGGCGACCATTCCGCGCCGCCGAAGCGGCACTCAGGTCGCCCCTACAGCAACATGAGTAACGATCGATCCTCATCCGTGCTCGTCCTCGTCGCGTTCGTCGCAGGCGTTGCGGCCGGCGTGGCCCTGGCGTGGTTGCTGGAAGGCGACCCCGACGCGACGTCGGGCCGACTGACGGCCGAGCGTGACGCCGCGTCGGAGCGGGCGCCGGCGGAGCCCGGACTCGTTGCCAAGGGGACGCCGCAACCCATGGGGCGCAGCGTGCCACCTGACAGCGCCGCCTCGGCGGCGAGTCCCCTGCCCGCGCCACCGTTCGAGCCGCCGGCCGAACTCGACCTGCCGCCCGGCGTCGCGGGCTGGATTCGGGTGGAGGTCGTGCCTCCGGCCGGGCAGTCGGACGTTGGTGGCGAGGTCTATGTCCTGGCAGCCGGCGCACCCGGGGTCGATGACATCGACCTGGTGCCGCACGGGGATGCCTACACGTCAGAGCCCGCGCAGATGGCGGTCGCGCGACCGGGACGCTACGACGTGGGCCTCGTGATTGGCCAGATCCAACTGCTGCAGACGAACGTGAGCGTCGTGGCAGGGGAGACCACCACCGTCGTCTTCCGCGTGCCGGTCGCGGAAGGCGTGACGGTCACCCTCGAGGATCCGCTGCCTGAGGTGCCCGGCTGGACGTCGCAGATGAACCTGCGGTTCGTTCCGCTGGGGGCGGCCCGCCACTGCACGTATCCGGGACGCGGGGAGGGGCGCAATCTCACCTGGGGCTGGACGCTGCGCAAGCGCACGATGACGGCCGGGAGCATCCTGCCGGGCCAGCGCTACCGCGTGTCGGCGAACCTCACCCGCTACCAGGCCAAGCCGAAGCCACTCCGGTTGGCCATGGCCGAGCACTTCGCCGTGTGCTCCCCGGAGCAGGTCGGCCCCGGATCCCATGTGCGCATCCGGATTCGGCGCTCCGGGGTGCTCTCGCTGCGGGCCGTCCTCGAGCCCACGTCGTGGCCCGTGGGCGTGGAGCAGGAGATCCACGTCGCGGTCGATCACGCCGGGGGCAGCATCCATCGGTCGTACCTGGTGGAGCACGATGATGTCGAGGAGGGCACGCGCTACACGTGGACCTTCCGGGCGCCGGCCGGACCCGTGATCGTGCGCTGGCGTGGCACGGACATCCAGAGCGGCGTCCTGGAAGGGCTCGCCGTGCGCGCCGGCGAGCGGCTCCGGCTCGAGGCGGACATCCGCTACACCGGTCGTGCGCCGAGCAACTCCAGACCTCCGCGTCTGGAGGTCGCCTGGCCGCCGTCCATGGATGGTGACGAGCACCTGGATCTCGCAGGCGTTTGGCGCCGTGCGCACGGCGAACTCGACGTATCGACGTCCAGCTTCGGGCGCAGGGACGACGTGGAGTTGGACGCGCGCTTCCGCACGGCGCGCGGCCTCATCGCGGTGATCGGCCAGCAGTGGGCGACGGGTCCGCTCGAGATCACCGGCGACGCGCTGCGGGTGCGGCCGGTCCGCGGCGGCCTCGTCGTGATCGCGCCCGAGGTGACGCGTCCGGAGTCGATGGGCTACCTGCTGCTGCGGCGGCCGGACGGCCTGCCGATCCCCCGTCCCGAGGAGGGCTGGGACCTGGCCGTGCGTGCGGAGACGGGACGCGTGCTCGGTCCGCTGGCACCGGGCGAGCACACGTTCCAGGTGTGGCTGGGCTCGCGACGCCTGCCGGACGCGAAGGTGACGGTGCGCGCTGGGCGCACGACTCCGCTCGTGATTCCGGAGTAGGGGATGGGCGGGTATGCAACCCGCCCCTACACGCGATCGGGGTGCCTGGGGGCCGGTGTAGGGGCGGCATACATTGCCGCCCATGTGCGGGGGGTTACGCGCCCCGTGCTTTGGCCAGCAGCTCGATCAGCTGCGCCAGCTCGTCGCGGCTCATGTGGCCAAGCTGCTCGCGGTGGAACTCGACCAGCGGGACGTCCAGGCGCTCCAGCAGCTTCAAGCCCTTGGCGGTGATGCGTGCGATCACCACGCGGCCATCCACCCTGGAGCGCTCACGCTTCACCCAGCCCTTCGCGGCGATACGGTCCAGGAGACGCGTCACGTCCGGCACGCGCGTGACCATGCGGTCGGCCACGGCCAGGGAGGGGAGGCCGTCCTCGCCGGCGCCGCGCAGGATGCGCAGGACGTTGTACTGCGGGGCCGAGATGCCGTGCTTCTTCAGGAAGCGCGCCGCATTGCCGCTGAGTAGATCGTGTGTGCGGGTGAGGTTGAGGAAGGCCTCGACCTCGGGGGCTTCGAACGGTTTGCCCTGCTGGATCTCTTCGGCGAGACGGGATGTGTTCATGGCTGGGGCCTCAGGTGCTCGACAGAACGTAGGATATGACCTTGTTGCAACAATGGAAATAGTTGGCAACTATCGCTATCGGGGCTTCCGTCCGCTGTGTCAGGCGCCGGGGAAGAGGTCGTCAACCGAGAGGTAGCGCTGGCCCGTGTCGCAGAAGATGCCGACGATCGTCTTGCCCTCCCAGGCGGGGTCGGTCGCCATGCGACGCAGTTGCACGCCGACCGCGCCGGAAGAGATCCCGACCAGCAGGCCCTCCGTGTGCGCGATCTCCCGGCACGTGCCGAACGCGTCCTGCTCTGACACGAGCGCGATCTCGTCGATCTGCTCCCGCTCGAGTACGGGGGGCATGAAGCCGGGCGCCGTCCCCATCATGCGGTGCGGCTTGAAGATGCCCTGGGAGATGAACGGGGAGTGCTCGGGCTCGATCCCGATGGTGCGGAAGGACGCCTTCTTGGGCTTGAGCGCACGCGCGCAGCCCACGAGCGTGCCGCCGGTGCCGAGTCCTGCGACGAGGGCGTCGATGCGTCCGCCCGTGTCCTGCCAGAGTTCCTCGGCGGTCGTCTCCTGGTGGGAGCGTGGGTTGTTCGGGTTCTCGTGCTGGCCGATGTAGAAGGCCATGCGCTCTTGCGTGATGCGCTTCGCCTCTTCGCGCGCGGCTTTCGTGCCGCCGTCGGCCGGCGTGAGGATCAGCTCGGCGCCGAGAGCCTTGAGGATCTGCCGGCGCTCCACACTCTGGATGGCCGACATGACGAGCACGCAGCGGTAGCCGCGCGCGGCGGCGATCATGGCGATGGCCATGCCCGTGTTGCCCGACGTGGCCTCGACGATCGTCCCGCCCGGCTTCAGGATGCCGCGCTCCTCCGCGTCCCGGATCATGAACAGCACGGGGCGATCCTTGATCGAGTAGGGGTTGAGGAGCTCGAGCTTGGCGAGGACTTCGGCCTTGGCGTCGGGCAGGTAGCGGTTGAGACGGAGCAGCGGTGTCCCGCCGATGGCCTGGGACATGTCGTCGAGAATCAAGGGCGATCCCCCAAGCGGGGCGAAGCGCCCCTCTTGGAGGATCCCCCAAGACGCGAAGGAAGCAAAGACCGCAGAGGAAGAAGACAGAAGAAGAACGGAACCACAGAGGACACAGAGCGCACAGAGCCAGAGAGGCAGGATCCAATCAGCATGCGGCGGCTGCCGCAAAGCCTTCTCCGTGTCCTCTGTGTTCTCTGTGGTTCGTCTGCTCTTCTTCTGCCTCTGCGTCCTTTGCGCCTCTGCGGTTCAATTCATGCCGAACCCGCGGCGCGCACAGTCAGAGCCGGAACATCACATCGTCGTCGTGAGGTCGCGTGCCGCCCTAGCCGCGGATGCGCTTGATGCGCGAGACGGGCTTGGGGGCGAGGCGCCGGCCGAGGGCGCTCGGGTTGGTCGGTGTCAGGATGTCGAGGTCGAACTCGCCCTCGTTCACGCGCTGGCGCGGAACCCGCACGAAGGTCAAATGCACCTTGCCGGGCTTCTCTTCTTGGAAGAGGAAGTCGACGTGCCCGCGCGGGCCCTTGATGAGGTGGTACTCGCGGCCCTTGATGAACTTGTGGATGTGGATGCGCTTGCCGTAGGCCATCTTGTCCCGGTCGCGGTAGACGACGGTGAAGTGCTCACCCTTCTCGGGGTCGAACGGCTCGAGGTGCATGACCTTGCCCGGCAGCAGCACCTTGTCTTCCGGCCCGATGATGCGGTAGGTGCCGTCGTCCGAGATCGCCAGCAGGCGGTCGTAGTCGCTCATGGAGAACGTGCGTGCGCCGGTCTTCACGGCCGAGCCGATGAAGCCGCTCTCGGGGTCGAACGTCACCTTGATGTTCTGGAGCGAGACGGCCTTCTTGTCAACGCTCTGGAAGGTCGCAAGCTGGGTGCGCCGCGGCCAGTTGCGCCCGTGGCTGACGAGTAGACCCTCCAGGTAGGTGATCGTCGTCTTGGTCAGGTTGCGCAGGCGGCTGCGGGCCTTCTTGATGGCGGCGTCGATCTCCTGCATCTGGGCCCGGTAGCGGGCGATGTCGTAGGCCGAGATGCGGCGGATGTGGATCTTGAGCAGCCGGTCCACGTCGTCTTCGGTCATGGGGCGCACGAAGAGCAGCGCGTTCTGCTGCATGCCGTCCCACACCTCCTTGCGCACCGCTTCGTCGGTCCTGGCCTTCTCGAGACGCTGCCACACCTTCTGCTCGATGAAGATCTGCTCCAGCGTGAGCCAGTGCTTCTTGTCGTCGAGCTTCTCGAGCTCGAGCTCCAGCTCGGCCTTGATCTGGGCCTTCAGCGCCTTGGTGCAGTCCTCGAGGATCTCGGTGATGGAGAGGTCCGCAGGGTGGCGGTTGCGAATGACCGTGAGCGCGGAGGAGATCGACACCTCGCAGTCCGTGTAGGCGTAGAGCTGCGGGATCGTCTCCTCGGCCGTGACCCCGCGCGGTAGATCGATCTGGATCTCCACCTTGTCCGTCGTGAAGTCCTGGATGCCGCCGATCTTGACCTTGCCCTTGGTGGTTGCGTTCTCCATCGAGGCGATCAGGGACTCGGTCGTCGTGCCGTAGGGGATCTCGCGGATCACGACCTTCTTCGGGCCGTCGGCCTCGATCTTCGCACGCACCTTCACGCGCCCGCGGCCGTCGTCGTACTCCGACACGTCCACGAGGCCGCCGTGCGGGAAGT
>JAHEIK010000198.1:3396-7015 GCA_024639415.1 Planctomycetota bacterium | reverse complement strand
GCTCGCGCCGCGCACGCGGTCGTCGAGGTCCATCGTCTGGTAGCGCACAGCGAGCGTGAAGTGCGACGTGTCCTGCGTGAGGCAGGTCGAGCAGGTGCGCCACGGGCACGGGAAGAGGTGGTAGGCCAGCTGCAGGTACCAGGCATCCATGCCGCGCACGGCGGTCGCCGGATCCAGCGCGTCGCGCTCGATGTCGTAGGCGATGTACTCACCCTGCAGCTCCCATGCGCCCTTGCGTAGCAGCAGGTCTGCTGCGAAGCCGAAGAGGTCATTGCGATCCGCGTCGTCGTACTTCGACCAGGTGCCGGAGACGCCGGCCTCCAGGTAGTCGAACAACCCGCCGGACTGCGTGTACGCCACACGACCCCAGAACTGCTTGCTCTCGTTGTTGTCGCGCCGCCACGAGGCCCGGCTGCCGCGCACGCCGCTGCCACTCGTGAAGCCGTCGTCGAAGCCGTTGCTGACCAGCAGGTCGTAGGAGAGGGCGCCGCAGCCGACCGGCGCGCTGCCGAAGAGGCCGAGACCCGGCTGGCCGAAGCCCGTCGGCACCATGTAGCGCGCGACCCACGGCCGCAGCGTGAAGTCGTTGACGGGATCGTCGTGCACGAGGTTGTAGCGACCGAAGGGCGCGAGGGGCGCCCCGATCTTCACGTTGAGCGCGTCGCTGAGATGCCAGCGCACGACGAACTGCTCGACCTTGATCTCCCCGTCCAGGCCGCCGCCGCCGATGCCGCCGTGCTCGTACTCGAACTCGGCACTGAAGTCGACGCAGTCGGTGATGTCGCCGTCCACGGCCAGGACGGCCCGGTGCAGGTCGAAGAACGAGTTCTGCCTGGTGCTCCCGCGGTACTCGAGCGTCATGTAGCCGCCCCAGCGCAGCGACGTGAGCCCCGTCTTCTTGAGCTGCGGCGCCGTGGTCAACGCCGTGGGGGGTGCCGTGATGACGGCGGGGGAGGGGGCGGCCGGCGTGGGCGCGCTCGCGGGTGCAGGCGCGGCGGCTGCGGGCGGCGGGGCTGTCGGGGCAGGCCGTATCTCGCGGGCCGTGCGCTCTGCGGCGAGCTCGCGCCGCAGGCTCTCCAGGTGGCGGGCCTGCTCCTCGAGCAGGCGCTCGAGGCGGTCGATGCGTGTCTCGCCCTCCGAGGCCAGGGCGGGCGTGGCCCAGGCCGAGATGGCCAGAAGTGCAGCCATTAGGGCTGTGGCGCGAATTGCGGTGCTCATCGTGATCCTCCCTGAGTCCAATACGAGATTGATACTGAGAATCATTCTCAATAAAGAGGGATTCCCGGGGGCTTCTTGGAGGACGGGAGGGCGTACGTCCCGGGCCGCTACTTCGCGAAGGCGTTCGGGCGCGCCCGGCGCCACCACGCAACGGCCGCCGCTGCGTCATCGGCCAGCGGGCTGTCCGGAAAGCGCGCGATGAGGCGCTCGAAGGTCGCGACGGTCTTGCGGATGGAGTTCATCTCGCCCGTCTCAGCCCAGCGCCACCAGTAGACGTGGTGGCTGCTCGGCCGGTAGTCGATCAGGCGCCGCCATAGCAGACCCTCGGAGAAGATCACCTTGTCCAGACCTGCCCAATGCGGATGCTCGCGCTCGATCTGCTCGAACAGCGCCATGGCGCGGACGTAGGAGAGGCTCGTGGTCTCGAAGCGCTGGCGTGCCTTGCGGACGACGGCCGGTTGCTCGCCATCGAAGCCGTAGCGCGTGTGGACGCTGGTCAGCGTGTGGCTGAAGTCGTAGGTGTGCCTGCCGTACACGGGGTAGACCGCATCCCGGTCGTGGTAGAGGACGGCCGCTTGCTTGTAGAGCAGGTCGGCCCGCGCGTCACCGCGTGCCTTGGCGGCTCGCCGCTCGAGTTCGGCCAGCGTCTCCCATGCACGCACCTGGTTCGGCAGCCGCCCTCGATCGAGCCTGACCGGCTCGGGCCAAGGATGCAGCCTGTACTGCTCGCTTCCGCCTGTGTGGAACCCAAAGCGCGTCCACGCGGGCGGCGCGGGACTCACCCAGAGCTTGCGGCCCCGCTCGGGCCAGGGCACCCGGCTGGCGACTCTCCGCCTGAGGGGGTCGTCCGCCGGCAGGGGTACGAGCCCGCTGTCGAGTCCCTTGGGTGGATCGACGGCGAATCGGGCGTGCCACGCCGCAGCCATCTCGCTGTCCGGTTCACGCCTGGCGAAATCTCGCAGTTCGCGCAGCGCGACGTCGAAGCCGCGTTCGGCAGCGAGGCGCCGCAGCCACACGTATTGGAAGAAGCGCCGATTGGGCGTGGAGATGCCCTCGTCCTCGGAGAGCAGCAGGACGTCCTCGGGCGTCAGGTCGATCTCGCAGAGTCCAGCGAGGGTACGGATCGCGCTCCACGCGACGTCTTGGTCGGGCAGGACCGCTGTGCGTGAGTACCAGCGCGCGGCGTCGAGCAACTCACCGTCCTTCGCGTACCACCACGCGATGCCGAGCGCCATGTCGTCGGAGCCTGGGTGCCCGGGATAGCGTGCCAGCCACGCCTCCACGAGGTCGATGCTCTCGTGCCGGGAGAGCTCCGCGCGCTCGGTCCAGCCCACCCAGAGGCGCCAGTCGCGGTTCTCCTGTTCGCCGCGGGCGGCGCTGTAGGCCACCATCTTGAAGTAGGGCTCGCGCCGGTACGCCTCGACGGCGCGGTAGCTGCGCAGGAGTCCGCGCGTCGTGTCGTCGTTGCTGCGCGACTCCCGGTTGTGCTGCTCGTACCAGTCGACGATGCGGCGGACCTTCGCCGGCGACGGTGTGCGTGACAGTCGCTCGAACGCAGCGCGGGCCGCCGCCTCGCCCGTGAAGGCCAGGGCGACGAGCGCGTCCTCGGCATCGTCGGGATCCGCGCTGCGCGTCAGCTTCTGCAGCCAGGGCAAGGCGACCTCCAGCGGCAGAGCCAGTGCCGCGAGGAAGATCAGGTTCTGCCGCACGACGGGACCGCTCGCCTGCTCGAAGGCCGCTTGGATGCGGGCCAGACGCTGCGCGTCGTCTTCGGCCTGCGGAAGCCTGAGCCACGTGGCGAGGAACTCGATCCAGCCCGGCGAGCGCGCCAGCTGCGCCACCGTCGTGCGCGGCTGCGAGGCGATCCTCCGCAGGCGCTCGCGCACGCGGCGCAGCGCCGCCTCGGCCTGCGAGGGGCTGCCAAGCTGCGGGGCCGAGGCGGCGAGCGGCTCGGGCGCCTGGGGGGGCGATGCCGCCGGCACCTCGACCGCGTCAGCGGCCGGGGGTGGCTGCGGATCGTCCCCAGGGAGCATGAGCGTCACGGCGAAGGCGCCGAGCCCGGCGGCCATCAGCCATGCCAGGGCGCGGAATCGATGCACGGGGTCACTTCCTACTCTCACGATCGGCTGCAGAGCCCGCACGCGTGAGCTTTGGATCGCGCTCGTCGCCGCGTTGCGTGTGGGGCGATCCTCCCGGATCATGAGCACATGGGTCTACCCGTCGACATCTTTCATCGCGCGCCGGAAGAAGCGGTCCACCGCATCGTGCTCGGCTTCTTGGACGAGGCCCGTGCGGCGCGCAAGCGCCTCGCGGATCCGACCGACGTGGAGGCGCTGCACGACTTTCGCGTCGCGATCCGGCGGCTGCGCAGCACGCTGCGCGCGTGGCGGAAGGAACTGCG
>JAHEIK010000198.1:0-3386 GCA_024639415.1 Planctomycetota bacterium | reverse complement strand
GCGCTCGAGTGGCTCGGAGACCAGCACGACACCCTGCTGCCGGAGCACGGTCGCGGCACCCAGTGGCTCGAGGAGCATCTTGCGGAGCGCTTGGACTCGTCCATGGATCGCGTGCGGGCGGATCTGCGGCGGCGCTTCAAGCGGCTGGCCCGGGACATGCGCAGCCGGATCGCCAAGGCAGAGACCGCGCCTGAGCACACCGGACTGCGCTTCGGGGATGCCTTCGCGACCAAGGCCCGCGCGCACATCCAGAATCTGCTGGAGCATCTGCTCCGGATCGAGTCCATCGCGGACGAGGACGAGGCGCACGAGGCCCGGATCCGCTGCAAGCGACTCCGCTACCTGGTCGAGCCCGTGGCGGGCCTCCTGCCGGAAGGCCGCAAGGTCGTCACGCAGTGCAAACGCCTGCAGGACGTCCTGGGGGATCTGAACGACACGCGCGTGCTGCGGGACGAGATGGAGCGCGTCGTGGAGGAGGCCGCCGCCGAGGCGCCGGAGGCGCCCGACGGCGCCATTCCCGCGGAGGAGCACGTCGGCCTGGACGAGATCACCCGCCGCCTCGACCTCCGGCAGCGCGAGCTGCACGACAAGCTCCAGCGCGGCTGGCTGGACGACGGTGCGGCGGCGTTCCTCGGGACCGTCGAGGCGCTGGCACGGCGCGTCGAGCAGGTGCTCGCCTCGCAGGCGGAGATCGAGCGCAAGTTCCTGCTGCGGCGGGCCCCCGACGTGCCGCCGAGCGCGGTGGTGCTGGAGATCGAGCAGGGCTACCTCGCTGGGCAGGAGGCCGAGGAGCGCCTCAGGCGCCAGCGCGGCGCCGCCGGAGTCCTTCATCTACGGACCTCCAAGCTGGGCAGCGGTGTCGAGCGGCTCGAGCATGAAGAACAGATCAGCGCCGCCGCGTTCGATGCGCTTTGGCCCCAGACGGAGGGGCGGCGTGTGCGCAAGCGCCGGCACGTCGTCACCGAGGGCGCGGACGTGTGGGAGATCGACGAGTTCCTCGACCGCGATCTCTGGCTGGCCGAGATCGAGCTCGAGTCGCAGGACGCCCCCGTGAACTTCCCCGCCTGGCTGGACCCGTGCGTGGAGCGCGACGTGACGGAGTCGGGCGAGTACGCGAACCGGCGCTTGGCGACGTAGGAGGGCGTGAGATGGGCGGGGAGCCTGTAGGGGCCTTGGGAGGCTCTTTGCGAAGCGAAGGGCCGAGTCTTGGCCCGCCCCGTGCGTTGTCGGAGGTGCGAGGGGGCGCGTAGCCCCTCCTTGCCGGAGCGCCGGACGCGGCATCGCCGCGCGGCGCGACGAACACTCCGCGCGGGAGCGCGGAACGCCTACCAGCTTCGGACCGACGTGAGGGCGAGGGCGTGAGGGCGTGAGATCGGCGACGATCGGCCGTCGTCAGCACCCGCGTAGGGGCCGCCCGAGGTCGCGCGCGTAGCGCGCGACCGGGTGGCTGCCCAATCCAGCGGACGCGCGGCGGGGTGCGTAACCGTGATCGTGGCCTTGGGCGTGGAGCCCGCCCTCAGTGAAGACCGTGAGGTCGATCGTTCGTGGGGGCGTGGGGGGGGCAGAGGGCGTGAGGGGGTGTTGGTCCGCCCCGGAGGCGGGTCCCGGGGCTGGGGGCCCCCACTGCTAGTTTCCCCTCCCGTGGCGCCGGTCGAGGCGCCGGGGCACGGTTGCCCCGCAGCACCAGTCCGGGAGGAATCGATGGTGGCCAATCCGAGCAAGACAGACGAATACCCGACCGTCATCGGCGCCGACGCCGTGTTCAAGGGTGAACTCAGCTTCCAAGGCAGCGTTCGCATCGACGGCAAGTTCGAGGGTGGTATCCAGACGCCCGGCACCGTCTTCGTGAGCCAGAACGGCAAGGTCAAGGCCGAGATCAGCGCAGGCAGCATCACCGTCGATGGCAGCATCGAAGGCAATGTGATGTCCGAAGGCCGCGTGCAGCTCAACGCCACATGCAAGCTCAAAGGCGACGTGATGGCCGGCAAGCTGCAGGTCGCCGAGGGTGCCACGTGGTCCGGTCGCTGTGAGGTCGGTCCGAGCGCCAAGAGCGCACCGCAGGGCGCAGCCATGCGGCAGATGTCGGACGCCGCCGCAGGCAAGAAGTAGAGCGCACCACTTCGCACGATGGCGAAGACCAGACCCCCGCACGAGCGGCGCATCCTGTGCACCTCGTGCGGGGGTCTCCTCGTGGTGGCGGGCGTTGCGAAATCCGTGAGCTGCCACCACTGCAACGGGCGTGTGATCTGTGAAGAACTCCAGATCAACGACTACGTCGCCGTGCGCAACCTCCGCACGGCGAACCGCATCCACATCAAGAAGAAGGGCCACGTCGTCGCGGCCGTGTGGTGCGAGGACCTCCTCGTGGACGGCAAGCTGAAGGGCGAGGCCATCTCCCTGGGGGCGGCCCACATCACGAAGAAGGCCCAGGTCCTGGGCGGCGTCCGGGCCATGTCGCTGCGCTTGGAAGAGGGCGCCGACGTCTCGGCCACCATGCGCATCGGGCCGGAGCACATCCCCGAGCACGAAGCCAAACAAGAGCGTACGCCGACCGAGGTCCTGGACGAACTGGAGTCCCGCGGACGCACCGGCAGCCGTTGACGGGCCCCCAGTGGCGTAGCTATACCACCGGACCGGTCCGCCAGGTGGAGGGCCGGCCCGGAGGGACTTGATGGCCTGGATGACCAAGCTGGGGGCGGCCGCCGCCGTACTCCTCTCTGGCAGTCTGTCCTGGGCAGGCGGTCTCTCCGAGCCCGTCGCGCTCAAGGCCGGCGAGGCGAAGATCAACGCCGAGGTCGGTCACGCCGCGCCGTTCGTGTGCGACTGGGACGGTGACGGCCGACAAGACCTGCTCGTCGGACAGATGGGCAGGGGACAACTGCGCATCTACCGCAACGCGGGCACAGCCGGAGCTCCGACGTTCGGGAGCTTCGAGCTCTTCAAGGTCGGCGAGTCCGAGGGCACCGTCCCGACCGGCTGATGCGTCGGCTTCGGTCCGCAGGTTGTGGACCTCGATGGTGACGGTACTCGCGACGTGCTCTCCGGCTCCTGGCCGGGGGAACTCTACTTGTTCAAGGGGAGCGTCGACGCCGCGGGCGCGCACAGCTACGCGCCCGCGGTCACGCTGGCCGACAAGGACGGCGCAGCGATCAACACGGGTAGCGCCTCGGTCGTGTATGCCACGGACTGGGATCGCGACGGCGACCTCGACCTCGTCGTCGGTTCGATCGACGGCTGGGTGTGGTTCGTCGGCAACGAGAGCGGCGACGGGAAGCTCGTGTTCGGTCAGCCGGTCAAGGTGTGGGCCGGCGGCGAGCCGATCCACGAGCACCACTCCGGCCCCACCGTCGCCGACTGGGACGGCAATGGCACGCTGGACCTCATCG
>JAHEIK010000197.1 GCA_024639415.1 Planctomycetota bacterium | reverse complement strand
GCGTAGTCGCGTCCCTATGCTGGCTGGGTCTCGTTGAGCGCCTCGTGCACGCGGCCCACCAACTCAGGGCCGGGGCGCAAGGTGGCGTCGCCCTCGTCCTTCCACTTGGCGGGGCAGCCCTCATCGGCCTTCTTGCCGAGGTAGAGGTTCGCCTTGAACTTGCGCATGAGCTCGTCGATGTTGCGGCCCATGTTGTAGAAGTTGACTTCGCTGTTCATGAGCGTGCCCTCGGGGCTGATCACGAACGTGCCACGCAGCGTCAGACCACTACCCGGATCCCAGACGCCGAACATGCGCCCGAGGTTGCCCGTCGGATCGGAGCCCATCGAGAACTCGACGTTGGCGAGCTCCTTCTCTTCACGCTTCCACGCGAGGTGGACGAACTGCGTGTCGGTGCTGATGGTCACGAGGTCCGCGCCCAACTTCTTGAAGCGATCCTGCTGCTCTGCCAGAGCAGCGAACTCGGTAGCTCACACGAAGGTGAAGTCGGCCGGATAGAAGAAGAGGATGCTCCAGCGCCCCCCCGCCTTCTGGGCGGCGAGGTCGAAGCTGCCGAAGCCGTGCGTCGTCGGCTCGTAGGTCGTGATTTGGAAGTCCGGGACGGCGTCGCCGACCCCGAGAGGCTTGACCGACTGGTCCATGATTGCAGCGTCTCCACGAGGAAATTGGGCTTGAAGGCGCAGAATCAGCGGCTCGTCGGCCCCCCGCCACCTTCCTCATGGGCGATCGCATCCATAGGGAATCTCGATAGCCGGATCGAAGCGGCCCCGCCCCATGAAGAAGCCCGCGGCGCCGCTTGAGCGCCGCAACGCGGATCGCCGATCAGGTGCAGGCACCGCGGCGGCGAGATCGGGGACAGCGCTTGGACGGCACAGCCCACATCGCAACGAGCGCACCCAGCCGGACAGCGCGGCGCGCTCCCGAGGCATGGCTCCTGGGGGGGCTCCTCCTGCTGTTCGTCGCCGGCTGCGTGCTCCTGATCCTCAGCGTGATGATGGACCAGGACAGCCTGGCGCGCCAAGGGCGCTGGCTCCGCGGACTTGCCGGTCTGATCGCACTCGGCTCGATCCTGCTCGCGGCCACGCGCAGACGCCGACGCGCGGCCCTGGAGGCGTCCTCCGGCGAGCAGGCGACGACGCGCGAGTCCGCAGCGCCTTGCGTCGCGAGGAAGCGCGGACCGCGCCTTGCGGAGCAGCAGGAGGCCCTGGGCACCCTTGCCGGCGGCATCGTGCACGACTTCAACAACTACCTCGCGAGCATGCTCGGCAACCTACAGCTGGCGCAGCTGGACGCCGAGCCGGATTCGCCCGTCTGGGAGTCCCTGAACGCGGCGACGGGAGCGTGCCGGCGGGCCCAGGACTTCGCCAAGCAGCTCCAGACGTTCACGAAGGGCGGCTCGCCCGTCCGCACGCCGACACCACTCGCCGAGGTCATCCTGGATGCGGTGACCCGTGCGCTGCGCGACACATCCGTCGACTACGCATTCGACGTCGAAGCAGACCTGGCGGCTGCGAACGTGGACGTGAGGCAGATCCGGCAGGTGCTGCACAACCTGACGGCCAACGCCTGTCAAGCGCTACCTGGCGGCGGCACCCTGCGCATCACCGCGCGCAATGTCGAGTTGACGCCGCAGAGCGGGCTCGCGGTCGAGCCCGGACGCTATGTGCACCTGCGCTTCGAGGATCGCGGCCCCGGGATCCCTGCCGGGGAACTCGAGCGCATCTTCCGGCCGTACTACACGACGCGGAAGGGGCACAAGGGCCTGGGCCTCGCGACGTCCTACTCGATCGTGCACAAGCACGGAGGCTCCCTGACCGTGGAGAGCACCGAGGGCCTTGGCGCGACGTTCCACGTGCACCTTCCGGCAGCGGACGCCGCGGCGCGGTCGACACCCGTGCGCCCGGCCGCCGCGACCACGGGTGGGGAACGCATCCTCTGGCTGGACGACCAGGCGGCGATCGCGGAGGTTGCCCAGCGCATGCTGATGCGCTCCGGCTACGCGGTCGACGTGTGCCTGGACGGCGCCGACGTCTGCGATCTCTACGCTCGAGCCCGCGAGCAGGGCCGACGCTACGACCTGCTGGTCCTGGATCTGAACGTGCCGGGAGGCATGGGTGGCAGGGAAGCGCTCGCGCACCTGCGCACACTGGATCCGGGCGTACGCGCGGTCGCCTGCAGCGGCCATCTCGAGGATGCGCTGCTGGACGATCCCGCGTCGCAGGGCTTCTGTGCGACCTTGGCCAAGCCGTTCACGCGCCAGGACCTCGCCTCGCTCCTGATCGAGGCCTTGCAGCCCGGCCGCGCCTCGAACGCGGCGTAACGCCACTTCGAGAGCTCCGCGCCATCCGGCACGGATCGGGCAACCACTCCCCTTCGCCAAGCTCAGGGTCGGGATGCCCCTACGAGCACTCTGGACGCGGTTCCGAGCTGGAGCCCGGCGCAGCGAGAGGATCGCCCGTCTACAAGCTGCTGGCGCGCGCGTGAGAGCGGTGAGACCGACGCGAGCCGGCGCTACGGCGAGGGACCGCGCCGGAGGCGTGCTTCCTGCACGTTGAGGACGCGGTTCCGAGCTGGAGCCCGGCGCAGCGAGAGGATCGCCGCTCTCACCCGTGGGCTAGTTGTTGAGGGATTCGATGGCAACAACCGTGGCTGCGACGCTGCCGACCGAGCCGAGCATGGTCCCGACGGGACCGAACAGCTGCGTCAGGCGCCGGGACCAGTCGCCTAGGCCGGTGGTCGGCACGAACACGACGTCACCGGGCTGGAGCATCACGTCACGCTGTGTGCCGGCGATGACGGCGTCGGCATTGACCGTGAAGACCCGCGGCTTGCCGCCACGCACCGGGCGGACGATGCGGATCCGCGCGCGATCGGCGGTCGCCATCTCGAAGCCCCCCGACTGCGCGAGGGCCTGCATCATCGACATGCGACCCGTGGCCAGAACCGCGGCAGGATCCCGGACCTCACCGAGGACGAAGATGCGGCTCGAGTGCACGCTCACGACACGTACGCTGACGCGCGGGTCCTTGATGTACTTCTTGTAGCGCGGAATCAGCTCCCCGCGCAGCTCGCGGATCGTCAGCCCTTCGACGCGCACGGGGTCGAGCAGCGGCGGCGAGATGGTGCCGTCGCGCAGGACGGTGTGCGTGGCGCTGAGTTCCTTCTCGCGCCAGAGGCTGACATCGACCTCGTCGCCCACGGAGAAGCGGAAGCTGAAGTCGGGTGTCGACTCCACGGGCTGTGCCGGCGCGGGCTGCGTGGGAGGCGTCTGCGTCACCACAACCGAGCGCACCGCGGGAGGCGGGCTCGTGGGCTGGGGCGGATCCTCGACGGGTGCTGCCACCGACGCCGCCACTGCCGAGGAGGCTCGGCGCGCGATGCTCGTCGTGGCTGCGTCCGGTGTCGTGTAGTTCACGGCACCCGGCGCTCCGGGCGCCTGGGCGATGGAGGCCCACTCGCCCGAACCCGAGCCACCAGCCGCGACGGAGCCGGCCGGCGAGAGTCCCGAGCAACCGAGCGAGAGCCCGGCCAAGGCGAAGCAACAGCAGAACCACCAGATGCGCAGACGCATGGGACCTCCCACCGCGACGACCGTCATGATCCCTTGGACGCCGCGGACGGGAGTATCCCATGCGGCCCCGAGATCCCGCGCAAGCAGATGTCTCACATCGATCCACCCGGGCCACAGCTGGCCGCCTGCTCCCCGCGTGACCGGGCCACAGGCCCGCGCGAGTAGACTGCATGGACGTCATGACAGCCCTCTACACGCGCAAGCACTACGCCCTCCTGCCCGAGGGCTTCCCGGCCCAGCTGATCGAGGGCCAGCTCGTCTGCGAGCCCGCTCCGATCTTTGGCCACCAGCGACTCGGGTTCGCCATCGGCAAGCAGCTGGAGCGCCTCGTCGGCCCGCGCCGCATGGGCATCGCTCCCGTCGACATCCACCTCGACGAGTTCAACGTCTATCAGCCGCACGTCGTCGTCTTCCGCGAGCCCGTCGACGACGACGCGGCCTGGGAGGACGTGATCACGCCGCTGCTCGTAGTGGAGGTGCTGTCGCCGTCGACGGCGTCACGAGACCGGCAGGTCAAGCGCATCCGGATGCTCGACGCAGGCGTCGAGGAAGTGTGGCTCGTGGATCGCGCCGGCGGCTTGATCGAGGTCTACGACCGCGGCCGCTACAGCGATGTGCCGCGCCGCGTCACGGGCCGTGAGACGATCGCCTCCAGCGTCCTGCCCGGCTTCGAGCTCACGCCGCGTGAGCTCTTCGCAAGCTGACGCGTCGGGTCTTTGCGGGCTGCCCCCGGGGACTACTTCTTCTCGAGCGCGGCCTTGAGCGCCGCCTCGGTCTCGGCCAGCTTCGCCTCGGCGATCGTCATCCGTACGGCCAGCTGGTTGTGGCGCTCCGTCCAGGCGTTGATGTCCGCCTGCAGCTGCGTGACGTCCTGGGCATGCCTCTCCTGGGCTTGGCGGAGAGCCTGCCGGATGCGGGCCGGATCGTCGTCCGGGCGCTTGGCGAGATCGGCGCGCAAGCCGTCGCGCTCGGTCCGGAGCGCGTCGCGCTCGCGGGTCAGCATCTGGATCACGTCGCGCGAACTGCTGAGGCTCGCGGTCATCGCCGTGATCGCCTGCGTGGCGCGCGTGGCCTGCGCGCTCATCTGGTTGTACGCCTCGCGCAGGTGCTTGAGCTCCGCGCTCGTGCGGGCAAGCTCCTTCTTGGCCAAGGCCAGCTCCGCCTTGTCCGTATCCCCTGCCTCGGCCGGCCACGCCAGCCATCCGAGCGTCCCAACCATCGCGACCAGCAGCAACACGCGCATCACGGCCTCCTCTCGCACGAAGTGCGACGTGCAGTCTAGCGCGTCGTGCGGGCGGCCGTCACGCGGGCAGGCCTTCACCTCGGCAGGAACACCCAGACGAGTCCCAGGACCAGCAGCGGAAACAGCACGGGCAGTACGCCGTTGGTGTTCGCCAGCAGGAGCATGCCATAGGTGTCGGCGTCCCAGGCCTCGCGTTCCTCCATGGACACCCAGATCCGCGTCAGGAGCGGCGCATCGTCGGCATAGGCCACAACACGTCTCTTGCCCCATGAGAGCAACGTCTCGTGGAAGTACGTCAGCCCGAGCGTACAGCCGATGAGCAGCCCCGGCGCCCAGACGATGCGATAGCGCAGCCCTCCCGCCGCACCCCCCTCGACGCCGAACTGCCAGTCCCACGGCCGATGGAGCGTCATCCACACGAGGGCAGCGAAGGCGGCAGTGATCGCCAGGCCGGGCAACAACGCCTTGCTGCCGAGCGACGGCGTCGTGAACGCGTAGATCACGAGCAACAGCCACACGGCGATCTGGAAGATGGCCATGCCCAGTGCGCGCTTCGGGTAGCGATCGATCAGCGCCATGTACGGCATCACTCTAGCGCACGCCGCGTACGAAGAAGGCCGGGAGCAAGAACTCCCGGCCCTCAGAACGACAGCGTGCGGGTGTGTGGCTACACGCCGGCGAGATCGCCCATGGCCTCGGCGCAGTCGGCCTTCGCGTCATCGCCGGTGAGGCGCAGGTCGAACGTGTCCTGCAGCACCTTGAAGACGTTCGCGCTGACGAACGGGGGCGGGTTGGGACCGATCGTGATGCCCTTGATGCCGAGATGCAGCAGGGTGAGCAGCACGGCGACGGCCTTCTGCTCGAACCAGCTGATGACGAGCGTCAGCGGCAGGTCGTTGACGCCCAGGCCCGTGGCCTCCGACAGCGCGACCGCGACCTTGATGGCGCCGTACGCGTCGTTGCACTGGCCCATGTCGAGCAGACGCGGCAATCCGAGGTGCTCGCCGTACTCCTGCTTGCGGATGCGGTACTTGCCACAGCCCAGCGTGAGGATGAAGCAATCATCCGGCACGGCCTCGGCGTAGTCCGCGAAGTAGTTGCGGCCCGGCTCGGCTCCGTCGCAGCCGCCGATCAGGAAGAAGCGACGTAGCAGGCCCGCCTGGACGGCGCCGACGATATCGTCGAGCTTGCTGCCGATGACGCTGTGGTGGAAGCCGATCGTGGACTCGCCGACGAAGTCCTCCGCGAGCGGCGGGCAGGCCTTGGCCTTCTCGATCAGGGGCGTGAGATCGCTCTCGTCCAGCACGGTGCCGCCGGGGACCGCGACGGGCGGGATCGTGAAGAGGCGGTCGGCGTACTGCTCTTCGGGAATCAGGATGCAGTTCGTGTTGGCCACGATCGGACCGGAGAAGGTCTGGAACTCACGCTTCTGGCGCTGCCAGGCATCGCCGAAGTGGCCGGCGAGGTTCGGGTGCTCGGAGAACTTCGGGTACATGTGCGCAGGCAGCATCTCGCCGTGCGTGTAGACGTTCACGTCCGTGCCTTCGACGGCCTCGAGCAGGTTGTCGAGGAACTTCATGTCGTGACCGGTGACGAGGATGCCGGGGCCGGCCTGCGTGCCCTCGCGGACGGTCGTCGGACGCGGTGCGCCGAAGTTCTCGACGTGTGCCGTGTCGAGCATCTCCATGACGCGCAGGTTCACCTTCCCGCACTCCATGTTCAGGTCGATCATGGCGGGGATGTCGAAGTTGACGTTCGTCATCGTCGCGAACAGGGCGCGCTCGATGAACTCGTCGACCATCGGATCGGTCGCTCCCAAGCGGCGCGCGTGGTGGGCGTACGCGCTCATGCCCTTTACGCCGTACAGCAACATCTCCTGCAGCGACTGGACATCCTCGTCCTTGCCGCACACCCCGGGGGTGTTGACGCAACCGGTCCCGCGGAAGGACTGCTCGCACTGATTGCAGAACATTCGGATCTCCTCGTGGCTCGTGTGAAGCTGGCAGTTCGACGGGGCAGACTACGCCTCTCGGGCGGCCCAACCATGAACCGTCAGAGGCCAGTCTTCTGCGGCTTGGGGCGCCCGGATTTCACTTGGAACGGCTCCACGAAGGCCTTCGCGAACACTGTGATTGCCGGCCGTCCGGCACGCCGGACACCACCCCTGAAGGCCGGCCCGCTCGGCATCGCCAGGTCCGAAGCGAAGCGCCGAGTCG
>JAHEIK010000196.1 GCA_024639415.1 Planctomycetota bacterium | reverse complement strand
TCTCGGTGCATCCACGCTCTTCCTGCTGCCGGCCCTGTTCCTGGTTTGGTACGCGGGCGGCGCCGCGCCCACACTCGAGTTCGCCGCAAGCGGACTCCTGGCCGGATCGGCAGCATCCAGCACCCTGCTGTGCGTCGCCTTCGTGCTCTGCGTCGCCGGCATGGCCAAGTGCGGCATCATGCCTCTGCACTCCTGGCTCCCGGCGGCCATGGTGGCGCCGACACCCGTGAGCGCGCTGCTGCACGCCGTCGCCGTCGTGAAGATGGGCGTGTTCGGGGTCAGTCGCATCGTGTTCCACGTGTTCGGGACGGACCTGCTGGCCGACCTGGGCATCCACCAATTGCTCGTCTGGGGCGCCTGCTTCACGATCCTGTGCGCGTCCCTGGTCGCGCTCGTGCAGGACAACCTGAAGCGCCGGCTCGCCTACTCCACGATCAGTCAGCTGAGCTACGTGCTCTTGGGTCTCGCGTTGCTCACGCCGGCCGCGGGCATGGCGGGCGTGCTGCACATCTCCATGCATGCGGTCTCGAAGATCACGCTGTTCTTCGCGGCCGGCGCCATCTACGTAGCGCTGCACAAGACCCAAGTCAGCCAGCTCGACGGCGTCGGCCGGCGCATGCCGATCACGATGACGGCGTTCACGATCGGTGCACTCAGCATGATCGGCCTGCCCCCTGCGGCGGGTCTCGTGAGCAAGTGGTACCTGATCGAGGGCGCCATCGACGGCGCCTGGTGGGCCGTCCTCGTCGTCATCGTCGTCAGCGCCCTGCTCAACGCGGCGTACTTCCTGCCGATCGTCTGGCGGGCGTTCTTCAAGCCGCCTCCCGAAGGGGAGGAGACGGGCCTGAAAGAGGCGCCTTGGCCTTGCGTCGCGGCGCTCTCCGTCACGGCCGCGCTGACGATCGTCCTGTTCTTGTTCCCAGACCTGTTCGCGGATCTCGCCGCGGCCGTGGCCGGCCATGGTGGAGGTAGTCAGTGAGCGAGCACCACGCCCCGATTCCGACTGAGCCGGTGCCCAATCCGGAAGATCCGGGCACGTTCGTGCCGGTTCGCACCGCCGCCGACGGCGACCAGAGCACCTGGTTCACGCGGAACGTGAAGGGCATCGTCAAGGCGACGTACGTCCTGGCCGCGGTGCTCGTGCTTCTCGACTTCACGTACGGCAAGCACAGCCACTTCGAGATCGAGGACATCTTCGGCTTCTACGGGTTCTACGGCTTCGTGGGATGCGTGACGCTCGTGTTGCTGGCCAAGCTCCTACGCAAGTTCGTCATGCGCCCGGAGGACTACTATGACCGGTAGTCTCCCGCCGCCGCTCGTCGTGATCCTGGGCGCGCTCCTCGTGCCCTTCCTCAAGGGTCGCGTGCGCAGTGCCTATCTGCTCGCGTTACCCGCGGTCTCGTTCGCCTTCTTGCTCGGCTTCGAGAAGGGCGTCTCGTGGCACGGATACGCCTTCGGCCACGAGCTGACGCTGATGCGCGTCGACCAGCTGAGTCTGGTCTTCAGCTACATCTTCCACATCGCCTTGTTCGTCGGCCTCCTGTTCGCGCTGCACGTGCGTGACACGACCCAGCACGTAGCGGCCCTGATCTACGGCGGCTCCGCCCTCGGCGCCGTCCTTGCCGGCGACCTGATCGTCTTCTGGTTGTGCTGGGAAGCGATGGCCGTCTCGTCCACGTTCCTCGTGCTCGCGCGCCGACAGCCGGGTGCGAACGGCGCGGCGATGCGCAGCCTGATGGTGCAACTCGTTTCGGGCCTGCTCGTGCTGATCGGCATCGCGCTGCATGTGCACCACACAGGCTCGATCGCGTTCGACAGCATGACGCCGGAGAGCGGCTCCATCTTCGATCTCGAGTGGACTGGCGCCGGCACCCTCCTCATCTTCCTGGGCCTCGGCATCAAGTGCGGCTGGCCTCTGCTGCACAACTGGATCTGCGACGGGTACCCGGCCGCCACGGCGACGGGCACCGTGTTCCTCAGCGCCTTCACGACGAAGACGGCCGTCTACGCTCTGGCGCGGGGCTTCCCCGGTACGGAGGAGTTGATCTGGATCGGCACGGGTATGGCCGTCTTCCCGATCTTCTTCGCCGTCATCGAGAACGACGTGCGGCGCGTGCTGTGCTACAGCATGATCAACCAGGTCGGCTTCATGGTCGTGGGCGTCGGTATCGGCACGCCGCTCGCCATCAGCGGGACCGCAGCCCACGCCTTCTGCCACATCTTGTACAAGGCCCTGCTCTTCATGACGGCGGGGGCGGTGATCTACCGCACCGGTCGCACCAAATGCACCGACCTGGGAGGGCTGCATCGCACGATGCCATGGACCACGGCGTTCTGCGTGGTGGGGGCGGCGTCGATCTCGGCCTTCCCGCTCTTCAGCGGCTTCATCGCGAAGTCGCTGATCATGATTGCGGCCGCCGAGGCGGGACAGCACGTCGTGTGGCTGCTGCTGCTCTTCGCCGCGGCCGGCGTCTTCCATCACGCCGGCATCAAGATCCCGTTCTTCGTGTTCTTCTCCCACGACTCCGGCCTCCGTCCGAAGGAGGCGCCGAAGAACATGCTCTTCGCCATGGGACTGGGGGCTGCGGCCTGCATCGGCCTCGGCGCCTTCCCCGAGTTGCTCTACCGGCACTTGCCGTACGCCATTCCCGAGCACGCGATGCCCTACACGACGTCGCACGTGATCCAGCAGTTCCAGCTGCTGGTCTGGTCCGCGCTGGCGTTCTGCACGCTGATGCTGACGGGGCTGTACCCGCCCGAGCTGCGCTCCGTGAACCTCGACTCGGACGTGTGGTATCGGCGCGGTGCGCCGGCCTTCGTCCGTTTCGTCGGCGGTCCGCTGATGGCTGGCTTCGGCTGGCTCAGCCACACAGTGCACGTGACCGTTCCGCGCGGCCTGCGCTACTTCGCCAAGAACCCGGCTGGAGCCATGAAACTCGCCGTGGACCGCTTTCTGTTGGGCTGGGCGGGCATGTTCCGCTCCATGGGGGCGATCGATCGGGCCCAGCACCGGCTCGTGAAGGACCAGCGCCGCTACGAGGACGCCCGGCCTGGGGCGGTCTGGCCCATCGGGACGACGGTGCTCTACAGCGTCATCGCGTTCCTCGTCTTCCTGCTGGTCTACCTCATCCGGTAGCTCCGAGACGGTCCGCCGGCCTCCCCCGGCAATGCTTCGGACCCGTGCCCGGGCTCCCCTAAACTCCGGGGCTCTGGTAGGAGCCCGCGGCACGGCCGTCGCGGGAGCAGCACAGGAGGATCCCCATGCAGCTTCCCCAGGAGGCGGTCTACGCCCTGGTCGCCGGCGTCGTCGGCCTGATCTTCGCCTTGATCATGGCGAAGAAGGTCATGAGCAAGGACCGCGGCAACGCGGAGATGATCGAGATCCAGGACAACATCGCCGTGGGTGCGATGACGTTCCTCAAGCGTGAGTACCGGGTGCTCTCGATCTTCGTCGTCGCCGTCGCGGTGCTGCTCGCCGTGGCGCTGAAGGGGGACACCGTCGCCGGGCTCGGCTGGAAGACCTCCATCGCCTTCGTGGTGGGTGCGATCTGCTCCTCCCTGTGTGGCTTCGGCGGCATGAAGATCGCCACGGCGGCCAACTCGCGCACGACGCAGGCTGCCACCCGCAGCTTCAACGAGGCGCTGAACGTGGCTTTCCCCGGCGGCGTCGTCATGGGCATGCTCGTGATGTCCATCGGCGTGCTCGGCCTGACCGGCCTCTTCTTCCTCTTCGCCGGCACGAGCGGCACGGGCGGCGTCCGCGACGCGTCCGTCATCATGGCGGGCTTCTCCATGGGCGCCTCGTCCATCGCGCTCTTCGCTCGTGTGGGCGGCGGCATCTACACGAAGGCCGCCGACGTGGGCGCCGACCTCGTCGGCAAGGTGGAGGCCGGCCTGCCCGAGGACGACCCGCGCAACCCCGCCGTCATCGCCGACAACGTCGGTGACAACGTCGGCGACGTCGCCGGCATGGGTGCCGACCTCTTCGAGAGCTTCGTCGGCGCGCTGCTCGGCGCGATCATCCTCGGCCTCGCCGCGTTCGACGGCGCTGCCGCCGAGGCCGCTGTCGGCTTCATCTTCTTCGCCGTGGCGGCGGGCGTCGTCGCTTCGATCGTCGGCGTCTTCGCCGTGCGTGTGAAGGAAGGCGGCGACCCCCAGGCCGCCTTGCGCATGGGCACGATCGTCTCGGCGATCCTGTTCTGCATCATGGTGTTCGTCGGTTCGATCTCGCTGTTCGGCGGCATCGACGGCGTCGAGAGCATGAAGTGGGCCTTCGCGATGATCATCGGCCTCGCCTGCGGCATGGGCATCGGCTTCACGGCCGAGCACTACACGTCCGGCAAGACGGTCGAGGGACTCGCCGAAGAGAGCGACAACTACGCCACGAACATCATTGGCGGTCTCGCGCTGGGCTTCAAGTCGGCCGTGTTCCCGCTCCTGATCATCTGTGTGGCCATCGTCGGCGGGTACCTGCTCGGCGGCATGTTCGGCATCACGCTCGCAGCGGTCGGCATGCTCGGCACCTTGGGCATCACGGTCGGCGTCGACGCGTACGGCCCGATCGCCGACAACGCAGGCGGCATCGCGGAAGGCGCGCACCTGCCGCCCGAGGTGCGCGAGCGCACCGACGCCCTGGACTCCGCCGGCAACACGACCGCGGCCATCGCCAAGGGCTTTGCCATCGGCTCCGCTGCGCTGACAGCCCTCGCACTCTTCGTGGCCTACGGCACGGCGCTGGAGAGCTACAAGTGGACGCTCTCGCTGGACGTCCTCAACCCGATCGTCCTCGCCGGTCTGTTCATCGGCGGCGTGGTTCCGTTCCTCTTCACGGCGGACACCATGAACGCCGTGGGCCGCGCGGCCCAGGCCGTCATCAAGGAGGTCCAGCGCCAGTTCCGCGACATTCCCGGACTGCGCGAGGGCAAGGAGGGCGTGAAGGCCGACTCCGCCAAGTGCGTCGACATCACGACGCAGGGCGCTCTCAAGGAGATGGTCAAGCCCGGCGTCCTGGCCGTGCTGATCCCGCTGGCCGTCGGTTGCTTCCTCGGTCCGAACGCACTTGGCGGCCTGCTCGCCGGTTCGCTCGTCGCCGGTGTGCCGCTGGCCATCATGCTCGCCAACGCGGGCGGTGCCTGGGACAACGCCAAGAAGCACATCGAGAAGACCGGCGGCAAGGGCACCGAGCGCCACAAGGCCTCGGTCGTGGGCGACACCGTCGGCGATCCCTTCAAGGACACGTCCGGCCCCGCGATCAACATCCTGCTCAAGCTGATGGCCGTCATCTCGCTGGTGTTCGCGCCGCTGATCGTGACGGTGTTCAAGCTCATGCCCTGGTCCGGCACGCTGCAGTAGGGGCACCCCGAACCCTGAGCGAGACGCAGTCGAGTCGAGGGGTGAGTGGTTGCCCGACCCGTTCGACCCGAAGAGGGTCATTCGAGGACGCGCGCCGCGGGCAACCACTCGCCTTGCGCGGGGCGCAAGCTTCGGGATGCCCCTACGCGCGGACCGCGGTGGCCCGGCTGTCCGTGACCAAAGCCGCACATGGGTCGCGGGCGTGAACGCCCGGTGACCCCGCGACTGCTGCTACGACCCCCGTCAGCCGATCCATGGAAGGACCGGCTGTCCCTGGGGGTGCTATGCGTCGTCCGTTGTTCGCATCCGGATCCATGCGGGTCCTGAACTTGTTCGTGATCGCCCTGCTTCTTGCCGTCGGTGCGTTCGAGATGGGACGGGCGCGCGCGGCCCGCAGCGGCAGCGATCGGCGCCGCACGCCCGTGGTCGACGCCGTGCAGCACGCAGCGCCCGCCGTCGTGAGCATCCACGCCGAGCAGCGTCGCAGCCGCAACCTGCTCATCCGCAGCGCCGGCTCCGGGGTGATCGTGCACCCGGCCGGCTACGTCATCACGAACTCGCACGTCATTCGCGGCGGCACCGGGGTCGTGGTCGAACTCTGGGGCGACGGAGGACGCTACCGTGCGCAGGTCGTGGCGAACCTACCGCACAACGACCTCGCCCTGCTGCGCATCAAGCGGCCGAGGCCTTTTCCGTACGTGTCGATCGCGCCCACGCGCGGTGTGATGCTCGGCGAGGCGGCCATCGCCGTCGGCAATCCGCGCGGTCTCGGCGACACGATCACCGTGGGTGTCGTCTCCGCCCTGGGGCGGGACGCGAAGCTCGCCGGCGGCGCGTCGCTGAACAACCTCATCCAGACGGACGCATCGATCAACCCCGGCAACTCCGGCGGCGGTCTGCTGAATCTCGACGGCGAGCTGATCGGGGTGATCGTCTCGCTGATGCCCAGCACGGACGGCATCGCCTTCGCGATTCCCGGCGATCAGGTCCGCTCCTTGCTGCACCGGGCGCTGGGCGGATCTCCGGCAGCCAAGCGCCTGCCGCAGGCGGCCAAGGACGTCCAGCCGCGGGTGTCCTCCTCCATTCGCGATGCCCCCCCGGCGGCGGCCGGTCTGCCGCCTCCGTCCGTCGGCCGTGCCTCGCCGCCCCGCACGGTGCCCATGCGGCCCGAGGACTTCGGCATGACTGTGCGCGACACGGGCGGCTTCATCCAGATCACGCGGATCACCATCGGCGGCCCGGCGCAGCGGGCGGGCCTGCGCGTCGGAGACATCGTGTCCGGGGTCGACGGGCGGCCGATCAAGAGCGAACTCGACGTCGTCCTCGCCTTCTCGGCCACGCGGCCCGGTCGCGTCTACACGGTGGACGTGCGGCGCAGCGGCGTCGAGCAGTCGGCCGGGCTCCGGACACCGTAGGGCCGGATGGAGTACGCCTGAGCCGCCCTCCCCGCGCAGCGGAAGACGCGCCATGCTGGCGTTCTCGACCCCGCCCGGCGACAACGGGGCCGTGAACCGCAAGGTCCTCCTTTGGCTGGCCGTGGTGCTCGTGGCCGCAGGCTACTTCTGGCTCGACGTTCGCCAGCGGGCCAGGCTCGACCGCGGACTCAAGCGCCACCGGACGGACTTCACCGTCTACCAGTACGCGGCGCGAGCGCTGAAGCGTGGAGAGGATCCCTACGAGGCGCGCAACCCAC
>JAHEIK010000195.1 GCA_024639415.1 Planctomycetota bacterium | reverse complement strand
GGTCAAGGCCACGCTCGAGGCCACGCCGCCCGAACTGGCAGCCGACCTCGTCGACAGCGGCGTGGTCGTCGCGGGTGGTGGTGCGCTGCTGCGCGGCCTCGACCGCGTCATCGGCGAGGAGATCAACCTCCCCGTACGCGTGGCCGAGGATCCCCTGACGGCCGTCGCCCGCGGCACGGGCGTCTTCCTCGAGAAGATCCGCGACCTGCGTGTGGCGCTTGACGCCGGCGACGATTAACCCGCCTGCTGCGCCCGGCGATCCTCTCGCTGCGCCGCGGTCCAGCTCGGCATCGCAGCCTCAACGTGCAGGAGCACGCCTCCGGTGCGATGCCTCGCCGTACCTCCGGCTCGCTTCGGTCTCACCGGGCTCGCGACGGCGGGGGAGTAGGCGGTGGAACCGGGCGGTCGGCCGAGGGCGGGATTCAATCCTGGGCCTTGACCCGTCGGTGTTCCGGGGTTGAATACAACCTGTGGGGGGTGATCCGTGATTCACCCCCAACGCCTGGGTAGCTTCCGGCCCACCAGCGGTCGGATCGGGGTACGTCCCGAGGGAGTCGTCGCATGCGACTGCGCAAGCGACATGCATGGGGAGCCGTCTTGGTGGCCCTCTTTGCGCTTCCTGTTCTCAAGCCCGGCGGCGTGCCGCTCATCGAGGAGCCCGCCGGCTCCTTCTTCGGCTGGTTCGCCAAGCTGACCCCCGGGCCCAAGCTCGCCGCGCCCGAGGGCAGCGCCGAGGCCGAGAGCGAGCTCGTGCGCGAGCTCGAGCGCGAGAACCGCGTCCTCTGGGACCGGCACCTGCGCACGCAGGAGCGCATGCGCCAGCTGGGCGCACTCAAGGCCGTGCTCGAGCGCTCCCAGCTCGATCGCCTGCCCCGTGCCGTGCTGGCCCGGGTCCTGCGCGCGCACGATGCCTCCGCGCAGCGCCGCTCGATCCTCATCGACCGCGGCTCGGACGACGGCGTGCGTGTCGGCCATCCGGTCGTGATGGGCGACGTCCTGCTCGGCCGGGTCCGGGCCGTGCACTCGAGCAGCGCTCTCGTGCAGCTTGTGACCGATCCTCGCTCGCGTCTCGAGGTGTTCGTCCGCACGAGCACCGGCGCGCTGCTGCGCGGCTACGTGAAGCGCGACGGCTCCAGCGACGGACGCGACCGCCTGCGCGTCTCGTTCGTGCGGCTCAAGGACGACGTCGGCGTCATCGGACGCAAGGCGCCTGTCTTCACCTCCAACTTCGACGAGCGCGTGCCCGCTCATCTGCTCGTCGGACTCGTGACCGAAGTGTCGGATCCCGATCTCGATCGCATGCCGACGCTCTTCCTCCGACCGGCTCTCGACCTCGATCTCGCCACGGAGGTGATCGTGCTGCAGACCGCCGAGCACCGTCCGACGGCCGCGGCACGCAAGCCCGCTCGCTGACGCGGCACGCCCCCGATTTTCCCCTGTTCCTGCTTCCTCCTCCGTTCGGAAGGTTCCCCGCGTGAGTCTCGTCGTGCTGTTCGTGCTGATGCTGCTGGCCACGGCGCTGCCGGACCTCATGCCGGAGGTGCTGAGCATCCATCGCCATCCGCCGGACCTGTGGGCGGTCGCCGTGCTCTACATCGCGTTTCGCGCGCGCGGCTTCCGCGCGGTCGGCTGGGCGATCGCCATCGGCGCGGCGCGTGACTGTGTCTCCCTCGATCCGCTGGGGACCCACGCGTTCGTCCTCGGCTGCACGGCCTACTTCTTCTGCGAGGGGCGTGCTTCCCGCGGGCGCATCGAGGGCGCCTCGCGCGCGGCGCTGACCGGCCTCGGCGTACTGGTCGCCGGCTGGCTCTACTTGCTGCGCATCCTGCCCCTGGGCGGCGGCGTGGTCACCTTCGACGCCTTCGTCACGGTCGTGCCCATCGCGCTGTGGTCCACCGTCCTGGCCGCGGGTCTCTACGCCCTGCTGGATCGCTACCGGCTTCTCGACGAAGTCTGCGGGAGGACCCATGCGTTTCAGGGGTAGGCTCATTCTCCTCTACGTCGTGTTCTGCGCCTGCATGGGCGTGGTCTGGCTGCGTGCCACGCAGCTGCAGCTGCTCGACGGGGACGCGTGGGCCGAGGCGGCCCAGAGCATGCGTCGCCGCACCGAGCCGCTGCAGGCGCTGCGCGGGCCGATCGTGGCGGCCGACGGCACGGTGCTCGCCGAGGACGCACCGGTCTTCCAGCTCTCTGTCGTGGCGTACGACTTCCAGCGGCGCGACCGCGTGCGCTGCAGCAGCTGCGGTGCGATCTACTTCCAGAGCGGTCGCCGCCGCGCGAACGGCAAGCTCCACCTGCGCTTCCCGCGCTCGTGCGCCTGTGCGCGCCGTGCCGCCAGCGCGGCCCGCAGCGACGACTACCCGCGAACGATCGACCCGGACGCCAAGCCGCGGCTGGAGCGGCTGCCGCGTGCCGACCTCGAGGCCCTGGAAGAGGCGCTCGAGATCGAGCCGGGCACCCTGGCCAAGGTCGCGCAGGATCGCGTGGACAAGGTCACCGAGATCGTGCTGAAGGCCCGCGCACGCATGGACCGCGAGGGCGACGACACCACCTTCCGCGAGAAGCGGCTCCAGATGATGGAGCAGGACCTCCTCATGCGGCCGCACGTCGTGGTCGGACGCATGTCTGAGAAGGCGGCACAGCTCGTCCTGACGGACGAGAGCGGCCGCTACCGCGGCTTCCGGGTGCAGAGCGCGCTACGCCGCCACTACCCGCTCGGGGACTTCGCCGCCCAGTTGCTGGGCTTCACGTCGCAGCTGGGACCGGACGAGTACGGGAGGCTGCGCGAGGAGTACGGCAGGCGGGTCAACTTCAGCACTCGCGTGGGCCGCAAGGGGCTCGAGCGCGGCCTGAACTGGGACATGCACGGCACGCCCGGCTATCGCACGCTCGAGCTCGACGAGGACGGTCAGTTCTCGGAGGTCATCAAGGACGTGCCGCCGCGGCCCGGGAAGCCCCTGCTGCTTTCCATCGACGCCAAGACCAGCCTCATCGCCCAGCAGCTGCTCTTCCACGGCAAGCGCGGCAAGCCCGGAGGCTACGTCCCGCAGGGCCGCCCCTCGGGCGCGTTCGTGGCCATGGACGCCTACACCGGCGAGGTGCTGCTTTGGGCCGAGGCGCCCCGCTTCGATCTCAACGACGGGCTCGACGATCTCTACGACAAGCACCTCGTCGAGGCGGTCGCCGACCAGGTGCTGGGCAACTGGGTGCCGCGCCACCCGCTCGAGAGCCGCATGACGCTGGAGGACTGGCGTGCCCGTCAGGTGCAGCCCGCTCCGGTGGGCATGAGCCGCGTCGCGCAGATCGCCGTCGAGCCGGGCAGCACCATGAAGCCGTTCATGGCGCTCGGCATGCTCGCCAGCGGTCTCCCGCTGCCCTTCCACTCCTACAGCTGCAACGGCGGGTCGGCCAAACCCCACTGCCACGGCCGCCACGTCGTCGATCTGGTCGGCGCGATCGTGCGCTCGTGCAACCGCTACTTCGCCTACTCGGTGCGCGACTCGAAGTACTGGCCCACGTACCGCCGCTTCCTCGGCGGCTTCATGGCCAAGCTGGGCTTCGGCGAGAAGCCGTCGAGCGAGGTCAGCGAGTGGTCTGCCGGCCAGTGGCTCTGGCCCTGGGTGGACTTCTCGATGCCCACGTTGCTCGAAGCGGTGCGCGAGCGGGTCGTGAAGAAGCTCGGCGACAAGGCGCCTGAACTCGTCCTCGCCGCGCTGCCCGGCACGCCCGCGACGGTCGGCGGCGACCTCGACCGCGTAGCCAAGCGGCTTGCCGCGGTCGCGCTGTGGACCGCGAAGCGCACCGGAGCCAAGAAGCTGTCCATCAGCGTCGAGCGCCTGGCCCGCGTCGAGCGGATGATCGACGTGCGCTTCGGCGTGCGCAGCGCCGACAAGCACGACTGGTACCAACTGCCGGGCCCCAGCAGCAGCACCCTGCCGCCGGTCCTCCGCGGCCGCGCCAGGGACAAGGCCGGCATCCGCGGGCGCTTGGAGCGCGGCGGCACCGTGTGGTACACCGCCCGTCTCGAAGCGCGCGTCGGCCGCGCGCACGCGTCCGAGCCGCGCGTGATCCGGCCGGACGACGGTCGCAACGTGGCCATCGGCCAGGGCGCGGTGCTGGTGACCCCGCTGCAGATGGCCCGCGCGGTGGCGGTCTTCGCCAACGGCGGCCTGCTCGTCGAGCCGCGCGTCGCGCGGGCGGTCGGCCGGCGGGACCTGGCGGCCCGCACCAAGCGCCTCGCCATCGATCCCCGCCACATCGAGACGGTGCGCGAGGGCATGTACGGCGTCGTGAACCTGGCCGAGGGCACCGCGGACACAGCCGACTGGCACCTCGTGCCCGCGACCGTCTACGGCAAGACGGGTACGGCGCAGGTGGGCAGCACCTGGAAGCCCTTCGGCGAGACCGAGGACGGCGGGCCCTGGCACCACTGGTTCGTGGGCTTCGCCGAGGCGCCGGGCATGCGCACGATCGCGTTCGCCTGCGTGCTGCACGCACGCTCCGAAGGCGGCGCGGGCGTCACCTCGGCGCACGCGGTGGCCGACATCCTCTCGCGTTGGTACGACTCCGACGTCGCACGGGCGGAGAAGTAGCCCATGCGTCACATGACCCTCGGCGAGCGTCTGAAGCAGGCCGACTGGCTGCTCCTGGGGCTGGGCGTCGTGCTCGCCTTCGCAGGCGTGATCGGCGTGCAGACGGCTGCCGACGGCGCGGTGGACTACGGCTCCATCCAGATGCGCTGGGCCATCATCGGCATCACGGTATGCCTGCTGATGCTCGCCCTGCCGTACCGCTTCGTCGTGCAGTGGCGCTACCTCTGGTACGTGGGTGCCGTCGTGCTGCTGCTCGCGGTGCTGGTCGTCGGGCGCGGCAAGAGCGCGGGCCGTTGGATCCAGCTCGGCTCGTTCCGTATGCAGCCCAGCGAGATCATGAAGCTGATCCTCGTGGTGACGCTGGCGGGCTACATCCGCTACGAGCGCAGGCACCGGACGTTCCGCGGGCTCTTCACGCCGTTCGCGATCACGCTGATCCCGTTCATGCTGATCATGAAGCAGCCGGATCTCGGCACGGCGCTGCTGCTCCTGCCGGTGCTGTTCGTCATGCTCTACGTCGCGGGCGCGAACCGCCTGCACCTGGGTATCGTGGCGGCGGCGGGCATGGCGGCGGCGCTCGCGCTCTTCTTCGCGCCCGGTTTGCTGAACGAGTACCAGAAGGACCGCGTGCGTGCCTTCCTGCTGCAAGGCAGCAACGACACGGCACTGCTGCGCAGCCACAACCATCAGATCGAGCAGAGCAAGATGGTGGTGGGCACGGCGGACTTCTTCGGTCGCGGTACGGGAGAGACCACGCGTGAATCGATCCGCTTCCTGCCGGAGCGGCACTCCGACTTCATCTTCCCTGTGATGATCCACGCCTTCGGGCTCTTCGGGGCGACGCTGCTGTTCGTGATCTACCTGTTGTTCATCGGGTTGATCTTGCGCACGGCGCTGAAGGTGCGCGAGCCATCGGGCCGCCTGCTCGCGGTGGGGGTGGCGAGCCTGTTCGCTTGCCAGACCGTGATCAACCTGTGCATGACGCTGGGCCTGCTGCCGATCGTGGGCATGCCGCTGCCCTTCCTCTCCTACGGCGGCTCGAGCCTGCTCACCTCCTTCGCG
The DNA here is from genome assembly GCA_024639415.1 of Planctomycetota bacterium. Lineage (GTDB taxonomy): Bacteria > Planctomycetota > PLA2 > PLA2 > JAEUHO01 > JAHEIK01. The sequence continues at coordinate 1,394 of JAHEIK010000195.1, read as the reverse complement.
GCGCTGGGCCTGGTTCTCAACGTCGGCTCGGACCATCCGGTCGAGTTCGGCCGCGGCGACTTCGACTAAGAAGATCAACCACAGAGGACACAGAGGACACAGAGACGCCTTCGGCAGGCTCTGACGGGCCGCGCGCGCACTGACGACGGCGCACCGGCGGTGGGTTGCGCTCCGTGTTCTCTGTGTTCTCTGTGGTTCATTCATGGCGCACTGTGAGGGGCCACCCTCAGCGGTATGCTTGTGGATCGCCCCTGGAGTCCGGCCCATGCGCCCCGGTATCGCCATCCTGCTCTCTACTGCGATGCTCGCCCTGCTGCTCGCGTTCCTGTTCGCGAGCCGCGGCGCAGGCGCCAACCAGGGGGCGGGCCCCAGCGCGCACTGGGACGAAGGCATCGAGTCCTACATCCGCCGCAAGGTCTCGCAGAGCTACGTCGACGAGCTCGACGACGACAAGGCGCGCACCGCCTTCAACCGCGCCATGGACGCCTACGTCGACTTCGATCGCTACTGCGACTTCATTCCCTCGGACGAGTACAAGGCCTGGAAGTCCGACACCGCCGGCCGCTACGCGGGCCTCGGCGTGAAGATCAGCTCCGTCGAAGAAGGGCTGCACGTCGTCGGTGTCTTCCCCGGCGGACCGGCCGACAAGGCCGGCCTCAAGGTCGGCGACACCATCGTGCGCGCCCAGGGCAAGCTGCTGGCCGGCCTCGGCGTCGAGGAGATCACGCCGCTGCTCAAGGGCGTGCCGAAGTCCACCGTGCGCGTCGGCTACATCCGCGGTCCGCGGCCCGAGAAGGGGCCCGTCAGCGGACCGGAGCAGGAAGTCTCGGTCATCCGCGACGTGATTCGCCCGCCCACGGTCTTCACGCGCCGGGTCGGCCCGGACGGCCGCTTCCTGCAGCTACGCATCACCGACTTCACCGAAGAGACTGCCGAGGCGTACGACCGCGTCATGGAGTCGCTCGGCAAGGACAAGCCCGTCCAGGGCGTCATCCTCGACGTGCGGCACAACGGAGGCGGCGTGCTCGGCGTCGCCGTGCGCGTTGCCGACCGCTTCCTGCGCAAGGGCCAGCTCATCGTGCGCATGGAGGGCCGCGGCGCCGACGCCACGAAGAACTTCAGCGCGTCGGCCCGCAAGAACAAGGTGCTCGACATGCCGCTGGTCGTCCTCGTGGACGAGTGGAGCGCGAGCGCGAGCGAGATCGTCGCCGGCGCACTGCAGGATCACCGCCGCGCGGTGCTCGTCGGCGTTCGCACGTACGGCAAGTTCCTGGTCCAGAGCGTGATGGAGATCCCCGGCAAGCATGCAGCGGTGAAGCTCACCACCTCGCGCTACTACACGCCGTCCGGCCGCAGCTACCAGGGGCCGCCGCGGAGCAAGATGTCCACCGCAG
>JAHEIK010000194.1:3846-7054 GCA_024639415.1 Planctomycetota bacterium | reverse complement strand
CGTTCTTCGATCGCCACCTCAAGGGCACCAAGTCCAGCACGCAGGCGACGACGACCGCCGCCGGCGTGCTCGACGCGTGGAGCCGCCGCGGCCGGCACGAGATCGGCGTGCTGGAGAGCACCGTCCTGCGTGACGAGAAGCGCGGCAAGGACCTGCAGGTGCGCATCGCGTTTCCCGCGAGCGAAGGCCGCTTTCCCGTCATCGTCTGGAGCCACGGCGCGGGCGGCTCGAAGGACGCCTACCAACCCCTCGCGCTGCACTGGGCCGCACACGGCTTCGTCGTGATCCAGGCCTCGCACTTCGACTCCGTGCAGATCGGAGGGTCGCGTGCCCGCCTCGGGCGCCTGTTCGCGAAGTTCGCCGACCGGCCGCAGGACGTGACCCTGTTGCTCGACAACCTGGACGTGCTCAGCAAGCGCATGCAGGGCTTCCGCGGCACGCTGGACCGGGACGCGATCGGCGTCGGCGGGCACTCCTTCGGCGCCCACACGGCGCAGTTGATCGGCGGCGTGACATCCGTGGGTGCCGGCGGCAAGCGCGCGAGCCACGCCGATGAGCGCGCCAAGGCCGTGCTGCTCATCTCGCCCCAGGGCCGCGGCGGGGAGTTGGACCAGCGGTCCTTCGAGACCCTCGCCACACCCATGCTGACGATCACGGGCACGAAGGACGGCGGCCGCAAGGGCCAGGCGTTCACGTGGCGCCTCGAGCCGTTCAGCTACGCCCCTGCGGGCGACAAGTACGCCGTGCTCATCGAGGGTGCGCAGCACTCCTTCGGCGGCATCAGCGGCTTCTCACCCAGGCGTCGCCTCGCCCCCAGCAGCACGCAACAGGTCGATCAGGTCAAGGCCTTGAGCCTGATCTTCTGGAGCGCCTACCTGAAGGGCGACGAGGGCGCACGGACGGTGCTCGGCTCGGACGTCATCGCACGCGAGACGAAGCAGACCGTGCGTCTGGTACGGCGCTGACGGCTGGTGTCCCGCGCCGACAGTCGGCGCACGTGATCCGCCTCGCGGTCGAGGAGCGAGCGCAAGCGAAACGGGACGCATGCGGACGTGATCGGCGGGCTGGCTGGGGAGCGAACTGCCGATGAGGAGGACGTGTCGTGGTCATCCACTCGAGGACGACGAAGCGGCCTGGTCGCCCTCAGCACGTCCCCATGCAAGGGGACTCATCGCACACCACGCTAACGGCGCGTCAGGGCGGAACAGAGAGCGGTCTCGGGCCGATTGAGGCCGCGACTGCTGATCGTGCCGGCGCGCCGGCCGTTGACGTAGATCACGCCGGCGGGCACGCGCGTGACCCGGTTGCGGCGAGCCGCCGGGTCGGAGCGCATGCCGCGCCCTTTCGGCAGTCCGTAGTAGGTGATCGTGACGTTGGAGCCTTCGATCGCCTGATCCACCTTGAGCACGCGCGGCAGGAGCCGCTTGCAGGTCGGACACCAGGTGCCGAAGAAGATCGTCACCTCGGTGGGCGTCGCACAGTCGATGAGCGCCTGGAGGTCGCGCTCGTTGGGTCGGTAGCGCCGTGCCACGCTCGCGTAGTCCGGCGTGTGCAGCAGCAGCTCCTCTGCGTTCAGCGGACCGAGCGCGTACGTGCTGGGCCGCAGCCGCGCGACGAGTCCCTTCACGTGGATCAGGATGTCGCGCCCCTGCAGCCGGAACGATCCGAGGTCTTCCAGCTCGGCATCCGCCTTCAGGTCAATGCGCTTCGCCTTGGCGTCCAGGATCGCGTCCGCGGCGATGGTCGCGACCTTCTTCTCGCGCGGGAGGATCAGCCACGGCTTGCCGTAGTCCGTGTCGAGGATCAGGAACGCGCCGGCCCGGCGCGAGTGGAAGATGCGCGCCTTGCGCTGCACCTTCTGGCTGATGTAGAGCGTGTACTGGCCGGAGCGACCGAACTCACGGAGCGTCTTGTGCGCGTCGTCGTCCGCGTGGGCGGGCGTAGCGCAAGCGAGCAGACCGCCCACGGCAAGGAACAGGGCGAGGAAGAGCGTACGCAGGCTGGGCACCTCAACGCTCCTTCTTGGGGTCGTCATCCGGGTCGCGAACGTCATCGGGCTCATCAATATCCTCAGAACCATCATCCCCCGATCCAGCCGGCTTGGAAGCGGCAGCCAGCTCCGCGAGCGGCGGCCAACCCTGCCATGTGCGCGTAACCGTACCATCCTTGACCTGGAAGCTACGCGGGAGGCGCCGATACAGAGGGCGCAGGACGGCGGGATAGCCCATCAGCAGGTCGTACGCGGGCTGATTCAGCAGGCGGTACTTCTCGACCTCCTCCTCGGTGGCCGGTGAGATCACGAACAGCAGGGGCGCATCGACGGCATCCATCGCGTAGTCGCCGAACGCTTGGACCCGCTCCTTCAGTCCCGGATCTGCCAGGTCGGCGATCACGACGATGGACTCGCCCTCGGAGAGCTCGGGAATCAGGTCCAGCAGGCACACCCGGCCCTGGGGCGGCGGCACGCCGCCGGCGTCGAGGGGCTCGTCGCCGGGCTCGTCCCCCGGCTCGTCGCCGGGCTGCACGGGCACATCTGCCGGCGGGGCGTCCCCCTCCCGGTCCTCGCCGGCGCACAGGTCAGCGACGTTCACGCCCGGCTTGAGGCGCGTGGCGAGGTCATCGATCGGCAGGCCGGGTGCGAGCAGTGCGAAGACCAGGACGGCAGCGGTGAGGGAGCCGGCGGTGATGAAGCGCGCGCGCGTGTGCGGCGCGGCGCGATGCGGTCGCGCCAGGAAGGCCAGCGCGCAGGCCGGCACGAGCATGAGGAGGTCCTGCCAGAACGCCTCGGCAGGCGAGCGCTCGACGAGATTGCCGAAGCAGCCGCACGAGTGCTCGTCGAGGGCGGCGCCCGGGTCGTACTGGATGTAGGCCCGAGCCGTGAGGAAGACGAAGAACGCAACGAGCCCGGCCGAGGGCAACAGGATCCGCAGCCGTCGCAGCCCGAGCACCAACGAGAAGCCGAGTACGGCCTCGAGGAACAGGGCGATCGCCGCGACCCAGCTCGCGGGCAGGAGGAAGTCGAGCCCCTCCTTGCGGATCGTGTCCACGAACGCCTCGGGGTCGAGCGCCTTGGCGTAGAGCCCCACGACGAAGATGACGCCGAGAAACACGCCGGCCGCCGTACCGACGATGACCCTCCAGCCCGCCGTGGGGGGCGCTGCGGCCGCAGGGATGTCGGGCAGGTCGGATTCGCTCACGTCCGGCCCAT
>JAHEIK010000194.1:0-3836 GCA_024639415.1 Planctomycetota bacterium | reverse complement strand
CATGCTAGCCACCGGGGGGGGCGCCCCGGCGGACCGCTCGGGAGTGGATCGGGGGATCCTCATGGTTTGTCTGGGCCCTCGGCAGGGCCTTCGCACCCTGTTTGCATGTCTGTAGGGGGCGGAATCTAGGATCCGCCCCCCAACGGTTTAGATTCGGCTAGGGGAAGCCGATCCCCACGAGGGACGTCCATAGGTACAGGGCCGAATAAGGGACCATGACGAGAGACCAACGATCGCGGTGGAGCTTGCGGACCGGTGCGCTTTGCGCGGCGGCGCTGCTGAGCACCACTCTGCTCGCGCCCAGTGCGCTTGCAGACGACCTGCCGCCGCCGCAGGTCCGCCGCGGGACGCGTGCGCGCGTGGTCCTGCCCCGTCGTGCCCCTGTCGCAGTGCGCCCCGCGCCGGCGCCCACGCGCCCGATCCGCGGCTACAGCACGGGCAAGCCCAGCGAGCCCGTGGCGGCGCGTGGCGGTACGCGCCACTCGACCTACGTCCCGCCGCTCGGCGCCGCGCCGCGCGCGCTGCGTTCCGCACAGCCCGCCCGCACGCGTCCCGAGCCGCGCCCCGTCGCTGCAACTCCCAGGGCAGGCCGCGTGCCGGTGACGACCTTCCGGGTAGCACCCGCGCCGATCCCGCGCCGGATCGCGCCCGCGCCGAAGCCGCGCAGGACCGCCGTCGCACCGCGGCGCACGACGTGGGGACCGCGCCCGGTGCCTGTCGCCCCCTCCCGCAGCGGTGCCTCCCGCCGAGTTGCGCTGCCCTCGCCGAGCGTGACCAAGGTCAGCCCGAGCTACGCCGACCTCGAACGAACGCGCGCCCAGAGCGTGACGGCCCGCACGCGCCCCGACACCTCGTCGGCCCGGCGCCGGACGCTCCAGCGCCGCGGCAGCGGGTCGACGCTGCGCCGCCGAGCCGTGCGCAGCAACGATCTGAGCGTCCCGATGGCACCCGGCCAGTGCGCACCGCGCCCGCCCGTACGGCGCTCGCTGCCGCTGCTACCGCCTCCGGGCTGCGACGGCGGCGGGTGACGCATCTAGCGCCCTCCCGGCCGTTGGCCGGGACACAAGTCACCCCTCCGCGCGAGTACTGGGCCTCTCCGGTGGATTCCGACTGCTGATGCCCACGGGCCACGGCTGGTAGACTGTGCCCCCTACGAGGCAGCCGGAGACTCCCGATGACCAAGACGCGCGCGACCCTGGCGACGATCTTCGCCATCGCCCTCTGGATGCTCGTCCTGCCCTTCACCGGCGGCGTCGCCTCGGCCCGCGGAGGCCGCGGTGGCGGACGCGGCGGCGGACGCGGCGCTCGCGGTGGACGCAACAGCGGCGGCGCGGCCAGTGCGCGTGGCCGCAACCGCACGACGAAGGGCAAGAAGGACAAGGACACGACCCGCAACCGCGAACGCGACGCGCGCGAGCTGCGCGATGCGCTGAAGCGCGCAGCCGCCGACGACGCCGTCTAGCGAGGCGGCCCGTGCGTGCGCTTGGCCTGATCGGCCTGCTCCTCCTGCTCCTGCCCGCGCCGCTGCGCGCGGACGAGACGGCCCCGGGCGCCCCTGCCCCTGGGAAGGCCGCCCCCCCGAAGGCTGCCCCTGCCCCTGCGCAGGCCACGCTGGCTGACGCGCACAAGCTCGCACGCGAGGGTGCCTGGCCACGCGCCATCACCATGGCGCGGGCGGTTCTCGACCGCGAGCCCGGCAACGCCGGCGCAGCGCGCCTGCTGCAGGATCTCCTGCTGGCTACGGGCGCCGAGCCCAAGGTCGCGCAGGAGGCTACGCCCGAGCTGCTGCGGCGCGCTCTCGTCGCGCGCCTGCGCAGCGATCGCAAGCGCGGCGCCGATCAGCTGACCGCCGTCCTCCGGCAAACCGGCGCCCCCGTGCTCTTCCGTCTGGATCTGGCGCGGGCGCTCACGTCGCTCGGCAAGGTCATGCAGGCCGAGAACGAGGTCCAGCGCCACCTCAAGGTCTACGCGAAGGATCCCGCCGGCTTGACGGAGCTTGGGCTCATCCTCATCGCGCGCAAGCGCAAGAAGGCCGCACAGGAGGCTCTCGAGGCTGCACTCGCTCCCGACCCGGGTCTCGCAGCTCCCGCCGTCGCCCTGGCCGCGTTGCTCGCCACCGACAATGCGCCGGAAGAGGGTCGCGCCGTCCTCCAGCGAGCCCTGGCGGTCTACCCCCGCAACCCGACGCTGCTCCTGGGCCTGGCAGACGACCAGATACGTGCCGGCGAGCCCGACCTGGCCCTGCGAACGCTCGGGTCCATCCTGCAGCTGCCGGCCGAGAAGAGCGCGGTGCACGCCCGTATGGCGGAAGTGCACCGCAGCACCAAGAACCTCGTGGAGGCGGAGCGCTGCGCCAAGCTCGCGCTGGCCGTCAACGCGAAGTGCGTGCGTGCGCTGCGCACGATCGGCTTCGTCCAGCAGAAGAAGGACGACCTCGAGGCAGCACTCGCAACCTACGAAGGGGTGGCGAAGCTCGCCCCCGACTGGCCCCAGATCCATGCCGACGTCGGCTTCGTGCACATGCTGCGCGGCAAGACCCTGTTTGCCGAGCGCGCCTTGCGCAAGGCGCTGGAGATGGACGAAGACCTGATCGAAGCGCGTCGCACGCTCGGCATCGTGCTGTTCCAGCGCGGCAGGTCGAAGCTCGGGAAGAAGGAGCTCAGCGTCGTCCTCAAGGAGGACAAGGAAGACCTGCGCGCCAACCGCTACATGGGCTACATCCTGCTCGACGAAGGCAAGGCGAAGGCCTCGATCAAGCACTTCGCGATCGTCGCCAGACTCGACCCGAAGGATGCAGACAGCCTGCGCATGACGGGCAACGCCTACATGCTGATGGGCAAGGCGGAGCAGGCCATCGAGGCCTACCAGGAGGCCATCGGCCGCAACAAGGACTTCGGCTGGGCCTACTTCGACATGGGCAAGGCCCTGGAGAGTCAGGGTCGCTGGGAGGATGCGGCTGCGTCGCACCGCAAGGCGATCGAGCTCGATCCCAAGCTCTGCCACCCGCATCTCTATCTCGCCGAGTTGCTCGACGAGATCCTCGACGAGCCCGAGGAGGCGCTGAAGCACTACGAGCGCTACCTGGAGCTGGACGGCCACGGCGAGGGCGGCTGGATCAAGAAGCGCATCCAGCAGCTCGAGCGGGACATCGAGGAAGACAAGAAGAACGAGAAAGACAAGGGTAAGTAGCTGTCCTCCGACCTCCGTGCGTGCCTTCGATGTGACCGGCGCTCGACGTCACGCGAGAGTAGAGTCCCGTTCGGAGGAGTCCCCCATGCCCGTGACGTTCCCCGGCTACAGCCCCAAGGGCCTGACCTGGCTGCGCCAGATCGTGAAGAACAACGACCGCGACTGGTTTCTCGCCCGCAAGGACGTGTTCGAGTCCGAGGTGCAGGGCGCTACGGTCGCCCTGGTCGAGGCGCTGAACGCCCGGCTGGAGAAGTTCGCATCGGACTACGTAGCCGATCCGAAGAAGGCGCTGACACGCATCTACCGCGACGTGCGCTTCAGCAAGGACAAGTCGCCGTACAACACGTACCTGGGCGCGCGCTTCAGCCACCTCGGTCGCCCCAAGGAGGCCTGCGCGGGCTTCTGGCTGCAGATCTCCGCTCAGGGACTGGAGCTGGTGGGCGGCTCGTACATGGCGGCCACACCGCAGCTGGCGCGGCTGCGGTCACGGCTGGCAACGGAGCACGCGGACTTCGAGCGCCTCTGTCGGCGCAAGGCGCTGCGCACAGCCATGGGCGAGCTCCAGGGCGAGCAGCTCAAGCGCGTTCCGCGCGGCTTGCCGCCGGAGCATCCCGCGGCCGACCTGCTGCGCCACAAGCAGTTCTACT
>JAHEIK010000193.1 GCA_024639415.1 Planctomycetota bacterium | reverse complement strand
GCTCCGCGCGCTCCGCACACTTGCTGGCGTAGCCGTTCTTGGTGCACCAGTTCGTGACTGACTGGTGGCAGAGGTTGCCGCCTGCCACGCTGCCCGGGAGCTCGATGTCGAGGTACTCGGGCGTGTAGTACTCGTGACCCACGGCGTACTGGTTGCTCTCGGGCGAGGGCAGATCCGCCTGCGCGTACCAGCTCAAGAGCTCCGAGCTCAACGCCATCGCCGTGGCGTGGTCACTCACGAGGCTGATGGCAGCGCACGAGCCGTTGAGGGCACCACAGAGGGTCGCGAAGCCCGAGACACCGCCGGCCCCGAAGTACATCATGTTCGTCGGGAAGCTGGCGAAGGGCTCACCCTCCTGGTCGCCCAACTCGCCGATGATCGCGCGGAAGGCGCCCTCGCAGCAGTGGTAGCCCGAGTTGTACTCGAAGTGGCCGCGCTTGCGAACGGCCTCGGGATCCACAGGTACGTACGACAGGTCCAGGGGCTCCGGTGCGGCTTCCGCCGCTCCTCCACCCCCGCAACCGGCAAGCGGCGAGGCAAGTGCCCCGACGCCCGCCGCGAAGCCGAGACTGCATGCGTTCTTCAGCAGGTTCCTACGATTCTGTCCGCTCACGTAGCTACTCCGTTGAACCGGGAGAGTGGATGTGGACGTTCGGTGCGGCCTGTGTCGCCGCGGCGCCGGTGTTCCGCGCGCTATAGGCAGGGCGGTTGCACACCGCTCCCGGCTCAGCCTCTTGGCCCCCAAGCCTGCAGCCTCCCTGCCCGCTGGCGGGTCGCAAGCCACATGCCGATGCAGAACGCGAATCGGCGGACCGTGCGGAACTCGCACCACACCAACGAGTTAGGGCTGATCAGCACCTGGCGCGCCGTGCGGGGCGACCTGCTGCAGCGTAGCGATTCTCTACAGGCCAAGTGCCCTGGCAGCGCGTCAACGATCGCAACGCCTTGCATGGGAACGAGATCCGACGACTGTCGAGATTCGCATCACCACACGGGAAGTGTGTGGAGGTGCTACGCACTGCAGCGGCGTCGATCCGTCGATTCGGGCAACGGCCGGTCCGCGCTCCCCGACGTGTCAGGCTCCAGTGTCGCTGGGTCTCTACGGCGGGAACGAGGTAGCCTGCGGGCAAGGGAGGCATGCATGGGCAAGCTGCTGAAGATCCTGGGGGCCGTGTTCCTGGTCGCGATCTTGGGGTTCCTCGGACTCCTGATCTGGAGTCACGAGAAGGGCGAGTCTGTTCAAGAGGACTTCTTCGCGGCGGTCCTCAGCGGCGACCCCGAGAAGGTGACGGCGCTCTTCGATCCAGAGGTAGCTCGGCAGATCGACGCGCCGTACCTCAAGGCCTGGATGGATGCCGTGCAGCTGCATCTCGGGGCGTTCAAGGGGCTGTCTGCTTCGAACTTCAACACCTCGGTCAGCAAGGACAACGGCCGTGAGGTGGTCAAGAGCGAGGGCACGGTCGAGTTCGAGCGTGGCGACGCCCGGAGCCAGCTGATGCTGGTCGACGACAGGATCGTGGCGTTCCACGTGACCGCGCCCGGGCGGATGCCCGACAACTGGTTCACGCAGCTCGACGACACGAGCCTCTACGAGCAGCGCGCCACCGCGTTCCTGCGGGCGCTGGTGGAGGGCGACGTGGACGCGGCGCTCGCGCCCATGCATCCGAAGCTGCGCGAGAAGTTCGACGCCGCCACCATGGGGGCGACCCTCGCGCCGCTGAAGGCTCGCTACGGCGCTGTCGAGGGCACCAGCGTCGCGAGCTCCGAACTCGAGACCGGATCGCGCCCTGAGCTGGTCGTCCGCATCGCCGTGGACGGTGCCGCCGAAGACGGCATCGGCATCGTGCACTTCGGCTTCGTCGAGATGCGCGGGGTGATCATCCGCTTCAACATGCCGGAGAAGTAGGGCGCTCGAGTCCGTAGGCTCCGCGCTGTTCTGAGCCCATCCCAGCTGTGCTGGCCGCGGACGGGGCAAACCACCCGGTGGGGGTCAGACCCACTTCACCGGCATTCGCGAAACCCACCCGGTGGGGGTCAGACCCACTTCACCGGCATTCGCTGGGCCCAGGAGAGCAAGACGCAGGTTCCTCGGGTTGAGGGCGAAGATTCGGCGCAACCCGCGGGTCGTGGATCACGTCAAGCCCCTAACGCAGGCGACTTTGCGCCCCCAGCCACCTCCGCACGCCCGGCGTGCAAGCCCCAGGAGACACCATGCGAGCAACCACGTTCGTTCTTGCCCTCGCGGCCGCGCTGACGCTCGGCGCGTGCGGCGGCCAAAGTGAAGCCCCTGCCGGTGAGCCCGCCGCAGCGCTGAACGGCGCGGGCTGGGACGGTGGCGAGGGCTTCGATCCGACGAAGCCCGGGGCCAACGCCCGCGTCATCGCCTTCTTCCATCCCGGGTGAGGCGGTTGCGCAAGCGAAGCCAAGCATCTGGTCGAGATGCGCACCAAGTACTCAGGTCTCGAGATCATCGGCGCGACAGAAGTAGACAGCTTGGAAGCCATCCAGGGCTTCCGCACGAAGACGGGTGCTGACTACCCGATCCTCCACGGCTTGACCGCCGAGGCGAAGCAAGCCTACGGCGTAAAGAGCTACCCCTTCTTCGTCGTCATTGGCAAGGACGGCACGATCGTCGGGAGCGACGACGCCGCGATCGCCAAGGCGGCCGGCGGCTAGCTCCTTCGTTCCTCCGGCAATCAAACCCGCACGCGGTGCAGGCCTTCAGCCTGCGCCGCGTTCTCATGTCCGGGGCCACGCGAGTCAGCCCGCGCAGGTGCGGAAGCCCGCGAAGATGTTGCGTCGGTGACGGATGAAGAAGTTGCGGTAGGTGTTGCTGATCAGGCGGCTACGCGTGGCGAAGCATCCGCCCCGCAGCACGGGCTTCTTGCCGAAGTAGGGCGCGCTGTACTCCGCGTACGGCCCCGCCTCGAAATCCGGATACGGCTCGAGGCGGTCGTCGACCCACTCCCAGACATTTCCGATCATCTGGCGACAGCCCGACGACGTGTCACCGTCCGGGAGCAGGCGCACGTCGATCGTGCCCCCGCGCGTCACGTCCAGGTTGGCCCGTGCCGGATCGGGCTCTTCGTCGCCCCAGGGGTAGGTGCGCTTCTCGCCCGTCGCCGGGTTCCAGGCAGCGGCCTTCTCCCACTCCGCCTCGGTCGGAAGCCGACGGTTTGCGTAGCGGCAGTAGGCGCGCGCCTCGTGGATGTTCACGTGGCACATCGGGTGCCACCTCCGCAGCGGTACGACCCGGTCGAAGACGCGCTCCGACCATGAGCCACCCTCGCGCACCCATGCGAACGGCTGCTCGACCTCCTGCTTGCGGCGCCAGCGCCACCCGGGGCCGCTCCAGTAGCGGCGCTCGCTGTAGCCCCCGGCGTCGACGAACTCCGAGAACTGAGCTTTGGTGACGGGCGTGCTCGCGATGGCGAAGGGTGCAACCTCTACGGGGTGGGCCCACATTTCGTTGTCGAACACGAAGCCGGTGGTGGGCTCCGCTCCGAGCATGTAGGCGCCGCCCGGAATCTCCACGTCGTGAGGCTCGTACTCGCTATCCGCAGGGGCCAGCGTGTCCTCGCGGAGGGTCGGTGGACGCGCGTAGCCGAGGGTCTGGCGTACGCCGAGCAGGTTCTCGGTGTGCATGCCCTCGTGCAGGGCTGCCAACTCGTAGAAGTACTCGTCTTCGCGTGTGGGCGTCCGGCCCGAGAGGCGCCGCGTACACGCATCCAGCACGCCCTCCGCGTAGCGCAGCGTCTCGGCCTTCGACGGGAAGCCGTGCGACCAACGCAGCTTGTACGGGACGTGGAAGGCATCGTAGATCCCGTCGAACTGCTCATGGAGCGCAGGCCGACCATCGAGGTGTCGCAAGATCCAGTACTCCTGGAACCAGGCGACGTGTCCCATCTCCCAGATTGGCGGCTCCAGATGGTGCTCTTGCGGACCGAGAAGCTGCTCGCCTTCCAGATCCTCGAAGGCCGACAGCGCGTGCCGGCGAGCGTCGGATAGGAGAGCGACTAGTGCTGCTGCATCCACGGGACGGAGATTGTACTCCGTGCGCCGCTACAATCCCGTGGACATGCAACCTGCGCAGAGTGTCGCGATCGTCAATCTCTCTCCGGCTACGGACGACGTGGTCCGTGCGGCCCTCCGTGCGCTCGGAGAGCGGCCCAAGACGCTGCCGGCGAAGCTGTTCTACGACGAGCGCGGCTCGACCCTGTTCGAGCGGATCTGCGAGTTGCCCGAGTACTACCTCACCCGGACCGAGATCGGGATCCTCCGGCGGCACGTCGACGAGATCGCGGCCGCGCTAGGCCCGGGGGTGCAGCTCGTGGAGCCCGGGAGCGGAGCCGGCACCAAGACCACCCTTCTGCTGGATGCGCTCGAGGGTCCCATCGGGTACGTCCCGATCGACATCTCTTGGGAGCATCTCGTCGGCTCCACGCGTCGCATCGGCGCACAGTACCCGAGTCTCGAGGTGCAGGCGATCTGTGCCGACTTCGCCCAGGGCTTCGAGGCACCCGAACCGGCGGTGACGCCCCAGCGGCGCGTCGTGTTCTTCCCGGGTTCGAGCATCGGCAACCTCCATGCAGACGACGCGCGTGCCTTCCTTGGTCGCTTGGCCGATCTCGTCGGGATCGGCGGCGGTTTGCTGCTGGGCTTCGATCTGCGCAAGGATGAGGACGTACTCGTCGCGGCCTACGACGACGCGCAGGGCGTCACGGCGGAGTTCAACCGCAACATGCTGCGGCACCTCAATCGCGTGGCAGGCGCGGACTTCCGGCCCGAGCGCTTCGAGCACGAGGTGCGCTGGAACGCGCCCATGAGTCGTATCGAGATGCATCTCGTCAGCTCGGTCGCGCAGGAGGTGCGGCTGGCAGGGCAGACGGTCGCCTTTGCCCGGGGCGAGTCGGTGCGTACGGAGTGCTGCTACAAGTACGGTCCCGAGGGCGTCGCTGGGCTGGCGGAGCGCTTCGCGGTGCACCAGACGTGGTTCGACGAGGCGCGCCAGTTCGGCGTTCAGTATCTGTTGTGCACCATGGATTCCGGTCCGACGCGATCCCCGTAGACTCCCAGCCGTCTGGAGAGGGCCCACCCCACGGAAATCGATGGAAACGCGGCTCCTACCCTCGCGCAAGAAGGTGCTCGTCCTGTTCCCCAACGAGTGGGATCAGGCCGAGCTGGCTGCACCGAAGTACGGGGAGCGCTACGAGTTCCTGTTCGAGGGCTTCGACCTGTTCCGGTTCCCGCAGAACCTGCGGTTGCTCTGGTTCGACGCCCGCCGCTTCATCGAGCGCGTGGCGGCTCGCTACGCAGACGCTGGACTCGCCGGCGTCGTCTCGAACGAGGAGCAGTTCGGCGCCGTCATCGCCGCACTCGTGGCCAGGAGGCTCGGCCTTCCCGGCGCCGATCCGGACTCCATCCTCCTCGCTCAGCACAAGTACTACGCGCGACTGCGCGGGCGCGAGGTCGTGCCGGAGGCGACCCCAGACTTCGCCGTCTTCCCGTTCGATGCGCCGCAGGCGCTTGACGCCGAACTCGCCTATCCGTGCTTCGTGAAGCCGGTGAAGGCGACCTTCTCCATCCTTGCGCGCCGCGTGCACGGGCCCGCCGAACTCCGGGCGCTGCTCGACTTCCGATCGCTCGAGCGCCGGATCTTGCGGAAGCTGATCCAGCCCTTCGACGATCTTTCGACGTTCGAGATCGACGCCGCCCACATGATCGCAGAGGAGATCCTGACCGGTCAGCAGGTGACGGTCGAGGGCATGGTGCACGGCGGCGTCACCACGAACCTAGGTGTCGTGGACAGCGTCATGTACCCGGGCACCGACGCCTTCGAGCGCTTCGAGTATCCGTCGTCGCTCCCCGCGGACGTTCAAGCGCGCATGGGTACGCTGGCCGAGCGCATGCTCGGCGCGGTCGGCTTCGATCACGGCATCTTCAACGTCGAGATGTTCTACGACGCGGCGACGGATGGGATCCGGATTCTGGAGATCAACCCGCGCATCGCCTACCAGTTCGCGGACCTACGCCAGAAGGTGGACGGCTACGACGGCTACGAGGCCGTGCTGGCCCTGGCGGTGGGGGAAGTGCCCGAGCCGTTCACGGCTGGGCTCGGCGAACATGCGACGGCGGCGAGCTTCGTACTCCGTACCTTTGAGCCGTGTCGGCTGAAGCGCTATCCGGACGCGCGGCGGCTGGCGGTGCTCCGCGACTCGTACGAGGACGCACGTCTCATGCTCTACCGCAAGTCGAACGCCCAGATGAGACGCGAGCTGCGCTGGCTGGGCAGCTGCCGCCACGCGATCTGCAATCTAGGCGCTGCGGACAAGGGCCAGCTCTTCCACCGCTACCGCAGACTGTGCCGCGACCTGGCCCTCGAGCTGGCCTAGAAGCTCCGCCCACCGTCCCCAATCGCACCCCAAGGGGGTCAGACCCACTTCACCGGCATTCGCGAATGTCACCGCTATCGGGTCAGACCCCGATGGGTGGGATTCGGGGGCTGCCCACTCATGGGCGCTGGGCGTAGACTCAGCGTACGGACGACATGGAGGGAGGCGCTCCCATGCGCAGTACGCAACTCAGGTGGATCGGCGCCCTCGCGCTGCTCGCGCTCGTCGTGGCCGCCGCGCCGACCTTCGCCGAGGATCCCAAGGCCGTAGATGACGGCATCCCCATGGGCGACCTCGCGCCGGCCTGGCAGGCCAAGAAGTTCCTCAACAGCGACGAGTTGACGCTCGCTGGACTGCGCGGCAAGTTCGTGTTCATCGAGTTCTTCGGCACCGGGTGAGGCCCCTGCAAGCAACAGGTGGGTCACCTGAACAAGCTGCACGAGGAGTACGCGAGCAAGGGGCTGGTCATCATGGCGTCCTCGCCTGAGCCCGAGAGCGCAATCCAGGGTTTCGTCGACGAGTTCAAGGCGAAGTACCCGGTCATGATCGAGGAGTCGGATACCTACGCCGAGTACGGCTTCGGTGCGCTGCCGCGCGCCGTGCTGATCGGCCCCGCGGGGCGCGTGCTGTTCAAGGAGCACCCGAATCGCTTGACCGTGAACGACATCGACAATCAC
>JAHEIK010000192.1 GCA_024639415.1 Planctomycetota bacterium | reverse complement strand
CATCGTGCACGGCGAGATCCCCAGTCACCGCGTGTACGAAGACGACAAGCACTACGCGTTCCTCGACATCAACCCGGTCCAGCCGGGCCACACCCTCGTGATCCCCAAGCGCGAGGTCGACTACATGTTCGACCTGGAGCCGGACGAGCTCGCCGAGCTGTGGCAGGCCACGCAGACCGTGGCGCGGGCGCTCGAGAGCGCGACGGGTTGCGCACGCATCGTCACCGTCGTAGTCGGCTACGAGGTGCCGCACGTACACATCCATCTCATCCCCACGAACGAGCTGGACGACTACCCGCTCCCGCCGCGCGGAACGCTCGACCCCGCGCAGGTAGACGAGATGCTGGCGGGTATCCGGGGGGCGCTGTAAGCCCAGCCCGGGCACGGGCCGCGTCGCCCGCGAACGTGAGCGTGCCCGTCACCGTCACCGGCGTGCCCGGGACACGTTGGCCGTGCCCGGTGCGGATCCCGTAGCCCCGAGAACCGGGCCACGGGGACGGGAGACGGGTACGCCGGGAACGGGCACGTGTCCCGGGAACGTCGGGAACGGGCTCGCAAACGTTCACGTTCACGGGAGTTAGCGGTTCACGATCTCCAGGAACTCCTGCCGCGTCTTCGGGTCGCTGCGGAAGCCGCCGACCATGCACGAGGTCACCGTGCTGCTGTTCTGCTTGGTTACGCCGCGCATCATCATGCACAGATGCTGTGCCTCGATGATCACGCCGACACCCAGCGGCCGCAGCGCCTCCTGGATGGCGTTGGCGATCTGCGACGTCAGGCGTTCCTGCACCTGCAGCCGGCGCGCGAAGACGTCCACCACGCGCGCCAGCTTGCTCAAGCCGACGATCTTGTCCCGCGGCAGATAGGCCACGTGAGCACGACCGAAGAACGGCAGCATGTGGTGCTCGCACAGGCTGTAGATCTCGATGTCCTTCACGACGACCATCTCGTCGGTGTCGCTCTCGAACACCGCGGCCTGCAACATCGACGGAGCGTCCATCCGGTAGCCGTCCGTGAGGAACCGCAAGCTCTTCGCCACGCGCAGCGGCGTCCGGCGCAGTCCCTCACGGCTCGGGTCCTCGCCGACGCCGCGGAGCAGTCCCTCGACGTGTTCCATCATGGCGGGGTCCGCGCCCTCGGCTGCTTCCT
The DNA here is from genome assembly GCA_024639415.1 of Planctomycetota bacterium. Taxonomy (GTDB): domain Bacteria; phylum Planctomycetota; class PLA2; order PLA2; family JAEUHO01; genus JAHEIK01. Next base: position 5,927 of record JAHEIK010000192.1, on the reverse strand, counting down.
GGTCCTTCAGGGAGTCAACGCCCTTCGCGGGCGCGATGTGGTCTGACTGCTTGCTCATGGCGCAAGAACGTAGCACGCGCGATACGGGCGCAAAGCCTCGGGCACGACTCCCGGGGCGCGGCGTGCGGACGTTGCTAGCATCGAATCGTGAGCATACTCCGCCGCACCCCACGTCGCCTGCTAGCCCCTGCAGCCGCAGGCCTGATCGCCGCGTGCCTATTCCTGGGTGCGCTGAGCGCGAGCGCCCCCGCGAGCGCCGACGAGTACGACGAGCGCCGCCGTCGCGGCCGCTGCTACTGCCACCGTGGCCAGGGCACGTGGGAGTACCTGCGCTCCCCCCTCGTGCCGCCCGAGGACCAGTCGCACTGCGGCCTCATGCGCGGCTCGGGCAACTGCCGGGATCGGCCGCGACCGAAGGGCGTCAGCGGCGCGTGCTGGGGTCACCAGAAGGAAGCCTGCTTCTGGAAGCGTCACGCCTACAGCTGGAACATCCGCTGCAGCCTGTGCTGGAGCGACGAGACGTGCTCACCGTGCGACGGCCTCATCGGGGGGCGCGACGCCGCCACGAAAGCCAAGATCGACGAGCGGTTGGCCAGCGAGAAGAAGACGCTCGGTCCCGATGTCGTCGTCGCGTGGTCCCCGCACTTCTACGTCGTCACGAACGCAGACAAGCGCATCAAGCTCATCACCAAGCGCGGCACGCGCAGGATGATGACCGCGCACGAAGTGCTGCACCTCTACCTCCAGCGCTGCGAGATCGCCTACGCGGACTTCATGCATTGGTTCGGCGGCGACGTGAACCTCCACAAGCCGATGGCCGTGTACGTCGCGGACTCGGAGACCGTGCGCAAGAACGTCGGCAAGCGCTACTTCGGCGGCGAAGGCATCCACATGAACTACGCCTTCGCCTACAACGACCGGATCGCAGACGGATTCTGCGGCAACGGATTCGTCGTCGGCCAGGGGCACTCGGGCGACGACACCGACATGCACGGCTACTGCCGCCACCAGATCGGCCACATCCTGCTCTCTTGCTGGCAGAAGCACGGCGGTTTCGAAGAGGAGCTGCCGCGCTGGGCATGGGTGGGCGCCGCCCACTTCCTCGAGAAGCTGCAGCCGCTGCACAAGGACTACGCGACGTTCTGCTTCGCGGAGGGCGCAGGCGGCGAGGGCTCGCGCAAGCGCTGGCCCAAGCGCGTGCGCGATCTGGCCGGCGGCAAGATGACGCCCATCGAGAGCTTCTTCAATCGCAACTCGCTCAGTGCCGTGCAGTACGCCGACCACCTGCGGTCCTGGTCGATCATGGACCTGATGCTGCGCGAGGACCGCACGCGTTGGCTGAAGCTGCTCGAGCGCCTGCGCAACAAGGAGCACGAGGGCAAGGCCTTCCAGGCCGAGCTGGGCATCAAGCCGGACGAGTTCCACAAGCGCTGGGTGAACCGCGTGCTCGGCCGGCGCAAGACCATGGGCGAGCTCCGGGTGGACGGAAAGGACCCCGAGGCCCCGGGCCTGCGGGAGCGCCGGCGACTGGAGGCCGTGCAGGACGTCGACGAGCTGGCCGGGCTGATTCGCGGCCTCGACGAGATCAAGGACATCGACACGCTGGAGGCCGTGCTGGGCCGCCTGGGGCATGCCTCCGACCTCGTCCGAGAGACGCTGCACCTCGTCCTCGCGCGCACGAAGGACCCCGCCGTGCGCGCGTTCCTGCGCGAGCAGGCCCTGTACGACAGTCGGGACCTGGTGCGGGCGGGCGTCGTGCGCACGCTCGGCGTGTTGCAGGAGACAGCGGCTCGCGAGCGCCTCGAGGCCGCGCTCGAGGATCGCCACTGGCTCGTGCGAGCCAACGCGGCCCAGGCCCTGTCACGCCTCGGACTGCCCGAGGCGCGGCCCGCCCTGCTGGCTGCGCTCGGCGAGAAGAAGGACAAGCCGTGGATCGCGATCGCCGATGCGTGCGCGTCCTTCCCGGGGCGTTCGAAAGAGGCGAGCCTGCTCATCGTCCCGCGGCTTGCACACAAGCGCTGGCAGGTACGCCTCACGGCAGCGCGGGCCCTGGCCAAGATCGGGACGCTGGATGCGATGGACGGCCTCATCGAGCGCTTCGCCAAGGAGAACGGGCTGCTCAAGAAGGAGCTGCACGCGGCCTTGCGGGCCGTATCGAAGGACGACCTGGGACCCCGTGCCGGCACGTGGCGCACGTGGTGGGAAGGGCAGAAGGAGAAGCACGCGGGACTGCCTCCGCCCCCGAGCGACCTCCCCACGCCCACGACCGGTGAGCCGCGCTACGCCGAGCCGACGCGCAAGCGCGGGCCCGACGATCCGCACTACTACGGACGGCGCATCTTCTCGAAGAGCGTGTGCTTCGTGCTCGACACCAGCCTCTCGATGGAGCTCAACATGAAGGTGCGGGTCGACCAGCTGAAGCAACTGGGTGACGTCCCCGCCGAAGGCACGCGCGCGAACATAGCGCAGAAGGCCCTGATCGAGGCCCTGGAGAAGCTCGATCGGCGCACGCGAGTGCGCCTCGTCTTCTTCAGCTCGAAGGTCCGCGTCTGGAAGAAGGACCTCCAGCCGGCCTCACCGGCCAACTTGGAGTCGGCCCGCAGCGCGATCCGCAACGCGCTTCCCAAGGGGGAGACGAACTTCCACGGAGCGCTCAAGGCGGCCCTGGGCCTGCACGGGAAGCCGACGCTCAACCCGCGGCTCGAGAACATCCCGGACACGGTGTACTTCCTCACGGACGGGCGGCCGACCCGCGGCGAGATCACCGCCATGCCCGAGCTCGTGTCGTGGTTCGCCAATCTCAACCGCTTCGCGAAGGTGAAGCTGCACATCATCGCGCTGGGCGACCTGAACGTGGACGTACCCAGCCTGCGCAAGCTCGCAGAGGCGGGCGCCGGTGCGTTGATCCACGTTCGTGAGCGGTGACCGCCACCTGTAGGGGCAACCCGAGGTCGCCCCGCTTGCGGGGTGACCGGGTGGCTGCCCCGCGGCTACCGCGCGGTGGGCGTCCACCCGGCGCCGCGGTCCCCGCGGCGCCTCGGGTCGCCCCGACACACCCCTCGAATGGACGATGCTCTGTACCCAGACGAGCAGGGCGTGGTTGCCGCTCGTACCCTGATCTCGTGCCCTCCCTAACCACGAAAGTCGAGCTGCTGTTCGGTGGACGCTGCAAGCGCCCGCCGCAGGGCGTGCAGTTCGCCGCGGGTCGCCTCGTCGTTCTCGGCGAGCATCTCGATCACCAGGGCGGGAAGGTCCTCGCCGCTCCGCTCCCCGAGGGCGTCGCCTGCGCGTGGGGCGTGCGGCCGGACTCGCGCGTGGTCGTCTGGAGCATGAACGCTCGGCAGAAGGACAGCTTCCATCAGGACCGGCTGTTCAAGAGCGGCCGCGGCTGGGCGGACCTCGCCCGCGGCGCGTACGCGCACGTAGGCCGCGGCGGCCGGCGCATGCCGGGCATCGACCTCATGGTGCTGGGCGACCTGCAGGTCGGACAGGGACTCGCCTCCTCGGCAGCCTACCTCGTGGCCATCCTGCGCTCGCTCTACGAGGCGATCGGTGAGTACCGCTCCCGCTGGGAGCTGGCCGAGGACGTACCCGCCATCGAAGCCGAGTGGCTCGGCGTGCGCTGTGGCGCGCTCGATCCCTATGTGATCGCCGCAGCCAAGCCCGGCCAGATCCTGCACGTGGACTGCCGCGAGCTGGATCACGACGTGCTGCGACTTCCGGACGGCTTCGAACTGGTGGCCGAGGAAACCGGCATCGAGCGGACCCTGGGTGCCACGCCGTACAACCAGCGCCGTGCGGAGCTGGCCGCCGCCCTGGAGCAGGTGCGTCGGCAGCGACCGGACCTGGGCAGCCTCTGCGACCTGAGCCCCGAGGACTTCGAACAGCTTGCGCCGTCCCTCGCGGAGATCCCCCGCAAGCGGGCACGGCACGTGGTAACCGAGACGGCGCGCGTGGCGGCTGCGGCCGACGCACTCCGCGCGGGCGACATGGCGACGCTGGGCCGGCTCCTGGACGAGGGGCACGCGAGCCTGTCCAACGACTTCGAGAGTTCCCTGCCGGAGATCGACCGCCTGGCCGACCTCGCACGCGGGCAGGCCTCGATCCTCGGGGTACGCCTCGGAGGGGCCGGCTGGGGCGGCCGTCTGACCGTCCTCCAGCGCCGCACGGGCGGATAGCAGCGCCCGGACGGCGTGGCGTGGTGGCCCCGACAGGACTCGAACCTGCACGGCCTTTCGGCCACAAGATCCTAAATCTTGCGTGTCTCCCAGTTCCACCACGGGGCCATGCGGTGCGGTCCGGATCCTACCCGCCGCACGACGTGAAACACCGCTCCGCACATCCCGCTCTTGGTTGCGACGGGGGCGATCGACGGTCCCCGCTCGACATGCTGTCCGAAGCCGGGCCGTCTCCGCTCGCGCTTCGGGTTCCCTCCGGTCCGGTGCGCGTGAGCGTACCGGGCCGTTTTCATGGCCTCGGCAGCCGCGGGCATGCGCGAGCGCTGCGGCCCCGGCGTTCGCCGCCCCGGCACCAACCGCTCCGGCTGTTCCCACGCGAGGAATGCAACCCGGATTCGGGTACTCTCACGCATCCGGGAGCAGCAAACAGGACGGGGCGGAGCGCAGGTGACGACGGGCGACCCGATCAAGCGAGCCAAGGACGACCTCCCGGCCGGGACGCAGCTCGGCCGCTACCGGCTCGAGGACCCCGTCGGCCGCGGCGGCATGGGCACCGTCTACAGCGCCTTCGACGAGACGACGAACCGCAACGTCGCCGTCAAGCTGCTCGCCGAGGGGATCCAGCCGTCGCTGCGCGAGCGCTTCCTGGCGGAGTGCGAGGCCGAGGCCAACATCCGCCACGAGCACGTGATGCCGGTGTACGACCGCGGCTGGCTCACGGATGAGCGGCCGTACTTCGTCATGGAGCTGCTCTACGAGCCGATCACGCTCGCCGAGCTCATGGACGTCATCAACAGCGGCAAGCTCGGCTCGACGCATCCGCGCCTGCGGACGTGGAACGATCCCCGGCGCTTGATCGCCGACGTCGTCCTGCCCGTCTGCGAAGGCATCGATGTCGCCAACAACGAGTACGGCATCCAGCACCGCGATCTGAAGCCGGACAACGTCCTGATCGACATCCGCACGCGGCGCGCGTACCTGATCGACTTCGGCATCTGCCGTGAGATGGACGACCAGAAGGACCGCGGCCGCATCGTCGGCACGCCGCGCTTCCTCTCTCCGGAGCAGGCCGCCGCCCGCACGAGCGATCGCACGGACGTGTGGGGTATGGGCGCCATCCTGCGCTACGTCATCACCGGCGAACCGCCGCTGGCCGGCACCTCGCCCTTCACACGCGCTGACGTGAACAAGCGTATCGAGGCCCTCGAGGCGGCCGAGGCGGAGGCGACCGCTGCCGGCGAAGAGGCAAAGGCGCACGGCTACGCGAAGCGGCGCGAGCAACTGGAGGATCCGACCCTGCGCGTGCAGGAGGATCTCCTGCGGGACGCCGTCGACGGCGTGTACCTGCCCCTGCCCGAGCAGACCAGCACCGGCTTGGCGGCGGTGATCCAGAAGGCCATGGCCAAGGATCCCGAGCAGCGCTACGCAACCGCCGGAGATCTGGCGCGCGACATCCGCACCTGGGTCAAAGGTGGCGGCGTCCAGGCCCTGCAGGAGAAGTCGTCGAGCGGCGCACTCGTCGACCTCGCTCGCCGCCTGCTCAACCGCAACACGGTCCGCGTCGTCGGTGGACTCATCGCGCTGGCGATCGGCGTCGCGCTGGGCGCCGGCCTCTTCACCAAGACGCCGCCGCCGGAAGATCATCGTGCGGCGGATGCGATCGAGGATCTGCAGCACCTCGATCAGGAGCGCCAGGGCTTGCTGACGAGCCAGAACGGTGCCGCGCTCCCACCGGCGGCGCTCTCCGTG
>JAHEIK010000191.1 GCA_024639415.1 Planctomycetota bacterium | reverse complement strand
GGGGCGGCCGATGCCGGGCTCGCCTTCGAGATCGTGCAGGGCGTCGGCGAGATGGCATACGCCGGTGTCCTGCAGCGAGCCAAGCCACGCGTCGAGATCCGCCCGCGGTCCAAGGACCTCGTAGTGGAGGAACGAAGCCACCACGTCAGTTGCCCTCCGAGCCCTTGCCTGCGGAACTCCCACCGTCGGTGCAGAGCAGATCGAGTGCGCCGGGGATGGCGCGCTCGGCAGCCTCCTCGGCCGTCCCGATCCAGGCCTCGACGGCGCGGCGGGCCTCACTCACCTTGTCGCGCTGCTGCGACTCGACGTCGCGCAGTGCCTCACGCTCGCCATCCACGACGGCCTGCTTGAGGGCCTCATCGCCCTCGCGGCGGATGCGCGCGGCGTCGGCCTCCGCGTCGGCGCGCGTCGCCTCCGCGGCCTCCCGTGCCCCTGCGCTCTTCTCACGTGCCCAGGCCTCGACGGCGAGGAACGCGGGCAGCGCGGAGCGCCCTGCGACGACGGGAGGCAGACGGGGTGCGTCCATGCGCGGAGGGTAGCCGCGGGCTCCCCCACAGGGCCACTCCACCCTCTCACACCCTCACGCTCTCTCCCTCACGGCTCTCCGGGAATCGTGAGGGCGTGGGCGATGATCCGTAGGGGCGGCCCTTGTGGCCGCCCGAGGGTTCCCCGCCAAGTCCAGACTTACCCCGTAGGGGCGGCCCTTGTGGCCGCCCGAGGGTTCCCCGCCAAGTCCGGACTTACCCCGTAGGGGCGGCCCTTGTGGCCGCCTACTGTCGGTGCGCTCAGGCGGGCGGGCCATCGCACGCGACAAGGCGCCCCCATCCCACGCAACACAAGGCCGCAGCGCAACCCCAGCGGCGCTGGATTCACAGGATGCCGGGGCGGGCACGCAGCCCGCCCCTACCGGGTAAGTCCGAGTGTGGCAGTGCGCCCTCGGGCGGGCACGCAGCCCGCCCCTACTTGGCCTGCGTCTTCAGCCAGGCCTGCATCGTGGCGCGGAGCTTGGGCTGCGCGCCGTAGACAGCTACGTCGAGGGCCTTCACGAGGCCGGCCACGATGCCGGTGCGCTCGGCCAGGGGCTCGTCGCCCTCCTGGGCGTCCTCGAAGACCCAGCCGACCTGCTCCTCGATTTGCTCGAGGCGAGCGGCCACGAGCGCCGTCAGGGCCTTGTGGGGCTTCTTCACGTGGGTCGCGAGTCCGGCCAGCGCCCGCAGCGCCTGCGTCCAGGCCTCGTCCTCGATCCCCGCGTCCGCCTGCTGGAGGGCGTTGACCACCTGCCCGTACGTCTCCTTGGAGAGCGAGGGGCCGTGCGCCTTCTGCAGCTTCACGACCTGGGCCTCGATCTTGCCTGCCACGAACTGGTCGGCCTCGGCGATGCGCACGGGCGCCCCCGTCGGCGGCACGAGCCACGAGTTGGGGCAGAGCTCGATGAACGGCACCTGGACGAGGTCCTCGTCACGGTCCGTCTCGATATCCACGGCGGCGTCTACGTGCTCGCGGCAGGTCATGCCGGGATAGAGCGGGCATACGCGCGCCTTCTTGCCCTCGTAGTCGAGGCCCTCGACCGGGTCGTGGCCTAGCTCGTTGTGCGCGATCAGGATGATCAGGTTGTCGGCGGCGAACGTGATGAACTTCTTGTTGGTGAGTACCGACCGGTACTGCCGCGTGCAGCGGCCTCAGAAGTCCTTGTGCCGACTGACGAACACGGGCAGGTTGCGAATGCGTGCCTGCCGCAGCGCAGCGCCGTAGCTGCGCTGGAAGTCGAGATGCTCTTCGGCCTTCGCCTTCTTCGCGGGCTTCTTGCCCTCACCCGCCCACGCTGCACCGTCCGGTGCCCCGACGGTGAGGACGAAGCCGAGCGCGAGCGCTACGCCGGTCAGGGCCAGCGTGCTGAGGCGCCCCACTACTTGCCACCCCCGGCCTTGGTGGTCTTGATCCAGGTCTTGAGCTTGTCGACGATCGGGAGGTAGCCCCGCTTGAGGCGCAGGCTGACCTCGTTCTTCAGCTTGTTGGCTGCCTTGATCTTGGCCGCGTCCTCACCCTCGCCGTCCTTCAGTTCGTCGAACTTCGCCTCGGCCGCCTTGTCGAGTGCCTCGACACGCGTGTCGACCTCGGCCTTCATGCCGTCGGGCAGCTTCTTGGTGTCCTTCTCGACCTTCTGCAGCGCCTTGAGCGCGTCCTTCAGCTTGCCGTCGGCGAGGGCCGCGTCGCTCGCCTCGAACTGCGCGAGGTACTTCGAGTACTTCTTGTAGGTGAGGTGCTTGCCGATCTCCTTCTGGAGACCGGCGACGAGTTCCTCGATCTTGCCCGGGTTCTGCTGCACGGCCGACTCGACCTGCGTGATCGTGCCGTCCGGCAGGACGATCCACGAGTTGGGCATCAGGTTGGTCGACTCGAGCTTGGGCAGCCCCTCGGCTGGATTGCGGCACTCGCCGGGGAGCGCGCGGTGCTGCTCGCACGTGAGCCCCTTGTAGAGCGGGCATCCGGGCGTCTTCTTGCCCTTGTCGTCCTCGATCTCCGCGGGGTGCTCCTTCTCGGTGTGTCCCACGACGACGACGATGTTCTCGTTCGCCCACTCGACGAACTTCTTGTTCTCCAGCACCGACCGGTGCTGCACCTTGCAGCCGCCTCAGTTGTCCTTGTGGAACGTGGCGAAGAGGATCGCGTTGCGCGAGCGGGCCTCGCGGACGGCGTCGGCGTACGAGGCGATGTAGCGCAGGTGGACTTCCTTCTTGCCCTTCGCGAGCGCCGGCGGGCCACCCGCCGTAAGGAAGAGGAAGGCGCTGGCGGCCAGCAGGCCGGCGCCCAGGACGAGGCCACGGGAGCGATTCATGCGGAGGTCTCCTTGGCTCCTCGGAGCCACCTAGAGGACGCCGGAAGGATACTCCGGGTTCGCTACCTTCCGCTGGCCTGGGTCAGAGGCAGGGGATGGCCCTGCCTGCCGCCTGGATAGCGGCTTTCCGGAGCGGAGGCCGCGCAAGGAGGGGCGAGCCGTGGCGTGGTCTGCCACGCGAGGCTCGTCATGACGCCGCCCGGCCCCGCAGCCGGGAAGCCGCCGGCCCCGCAGCCGGGAAGCCGCTACCTGAGGGGGATGTCCTCGAGCCGAAAGCGCAGACTGCCCTGCTCCTGCCGCCGGAACCAGGTGACCTGCAGCCCCTTGGGCTTGCCGGTCGTCCCCCGATAGGCGCGCGCGGTGATGCGGACGGTCCCGTCCGCGCCGATCGAGCGGCCGCCGTAGACGCTCACCCGCCGCAGGGTCCCATCCGCCTCGATCAGGTAGGCCTGCAGCGTCTTCTGTGCGCTCTCGTCGACCAGGGTCGCCGTGAAGTCCACGACCCACTGGCCGCGGCCGCCCTCGGCCTCCGCGATGCTGTGGATCTGCACGCTCTCGTTCGTGCCCGGCTTGGCGGACTTGCCGTCCGCGCCGAGGCAGGTGGGAACAGCCGCGATGTCCGCCAGGGTCACGGTAGCCAGGTCGTAGCGCAGGCGCATGGGCACACGGACTTCGAGCGCTCCGAGGTGCTCCTTGCAGCCCGCTTCCGCCGGCTCGATGTGGACCGTGGTCGTGTGGTGCTTCGTGCTGCTGCCGACGCCGTACGTCGCGCCGCGTGACATGGCCGGCGTCGCGCGAAAGCGCTTGCCGTCCTTGTCCCGCGCGACCTCGATCGTGGGACGCTCGTACTGCTGCACCTGGACGAACGGCGCCCACTCGAGACGCAGCTTCAGCGCGTAGCGCGGCACCGTGGAGACGCCGAAGCTGCGCGTGGCTGCAACCTCGAGCACGGTGATCTGCATCGGTCCGGCGGCCGCGCGCGGCGCCGGCTCGATCTTGCCGTCCGTCGCAAGCAGCTGCATGCGTCCAGAACGATCGAACGGCTGCTGCGGACGCGTGGACGTGGCGCGCGCCAGGGCCGCGATCACGTCGTAGCAGGGCGCGTCGGTCAGCGAGAGCGTCACAGGCTTCTCGAGCTGCGCCTCGGGCAGCTCCAGCTGTGCGCCGATGGCTTCGTCGATGCGCTTCACGACGTCGGCCAGCCGCTCGTCCTGCGCCTTCACCGTAAGGCGCCCGATGCCACGGAAGTCCCCCGGCTGGACCTGCGCTGCGGCCTTCGTCGGTCGCGCCGGCGCACGCGCGAGGACGGCCCGCACGGTGCGGCGCACCTCGGGATCGGGGTCGTCCTTCGCAGCCTCGAGGAGATCGCGAGCCTGGAGGCCGCGGGCGAGGAGATTGCGACGGGCCGCTTCGCGCACACGGAAGGACTCCGAGCGCAGCTCCGCGAGCCAGGCGGCCACCTGGGCGCGGAGCTCCTCCTCGGCGCCCTTCGCACCCTTCGGCAGCGGCGGCGGATCCCCGGCCCAGGCCGGAACCACGGCCAGGAGGAGCAGGGCGAGGACGAGCAACAGGCGCATCGGTGCCACAGTGTGGCGCGCCGGGCGGGCGCGGGCAACGGGGAGGGGCGATCTGGGCGTGGGTGGAGCCGGGGAACGGGAACGCGGGGTACGGGCACGGGCCCCGTGCACGTCGGTGACGGTGACGGGCACGTTCACGTTCACGGGGCGTAGCAGCCTACGGCTGCTACGCGGTGGCGAGCTCAGCCTTGTGCTTCGCGATGATGTCGCTCTTGAGGTGCGCCGGCACGACGTCGTAGTGGTCGAGGAAGAAGTTGTAGTCCCCCTCGCCCGCCGTCAGCGAGCGCAGCTCGGTGCTGTACTGCATCATCTCGGACAGCGGCACGTGCGCCTCGATGATCGACGTGTCGCCCTCCTGGTTCATGCCCAGGATGCGGCCTCGGCGGCTGTTGAGATCGCCGGAGATGTCGCCGAGGAAGCGCGCGGGCACCTCGATCTCGACCTTCATGATCGGCTCGAGCAGGACCGGCTTCGCCGTGTCGACGGCCGCCCGGAAGGCCTGGCTGGCCGCCATCTTGAAGCTCATCTCGTCGGAGTCCACGTCGTGGAACTTGCCGAAGTGCACGATCGCCCGGACGTCTACGAACGGGTAACCGGCGATCACGCCCTTGGTGCAGGTCTCGATGACGCCCTTCTCGACGGCCGGGATGAACTGGCGCGGGATCGTGCCGCCGACGACCTCGTCGACGAACTCGAACTTCTCGCCGCGCGGCAGCGGCTCGATGCGCAGGTGCACCTCGGCGAACTGCCCGCGGCCACCACTCTGCTTCTTGTGGCGGTACATCGCCGCGCCCTTCATCTGGATCGTCTCCAGGTAGGGGATGCGCGGCTGACGGGTGACCGTCTCGACATTCTTGCGCGCCATGCGGCGCAGCATCGTGTCCACATGCAGCGTGCTCATGCCGCGCACGACCATCTCGCCCGTGGCGTCCTCGCGCTCGGCGACGAACGTCGGATCGGACTCATCGAGCTTCGTGAGCTCCGGGCCCAGCTTCGCTTCATCGTTGCGGTTCTTGACCTCGATGGCGAGCGTGACCTTGGGCACGGGCGTCGGGATGGGCTCGAACGCCCAGCCGATCGTGCCGTCGGAGACCGTGTCGCCGATCTTGATGTCGTCGACCTTGGCAACGCCGACGATGTCGCCCGCGGCGGCCGTCGGCACGGCCTTCATGTCCTTGCCCTGGAGTTCGAGCAGGTCGCCGATGCGCTCCGTCTCACCGGTGCGCGCGACGACGAACTGCGTCTTGCTCGGCAGCGAGCCGCTCCAGACGCGCAGGTAGGCGACCTTGCCGACGTGCGGATCGACGTGGATCTTCCAGACCTGGGCGGCGAAGGGTCCGTCGGCCGCCACGTCCACGGTGTTCCCGTCCGCATCCACGCCCTTGCGCAGCGCGGCGCCGGCACGCGACGAGGACGAGGGGCAGTCGTGGGTGATGAACTCGAGGAGCTTCTTCAGGCCGACGTCCTTGCTCGAGGACACGTGCACGACGGGAACGATGTTGCCCTGGCGCAGGGCGCGCGGGAACGCCGCAGCCAGATCCTCGGGGCTGACCTCGCCCGTCTCGAATTAGCTCTCGAGCAGGTCGTCGTCGCACTCGACCACACGGTCGGTCACCTGCTGGCGGTACTTCGCCGCGGCCTCCTGGAGGTTCTCCGGAACGTCGTCGCCGAAGATGTCGACCACCTGCGAGACGTCGTGCCCGAAGGTGTCCGGCAGGTTGATCGGCACGGCGCGCTCGCCGATCGTGCTCTGGATCTGGTCCACGAGCGCGTGGGCGTCGACGTTGTCGAACTCCAGGCGCGTGATCGCGATCACGCAGGCCATGCCCAGATCGCGCGCGGCGCGGAAGAGGCGGCGCGTGGCGACGCTGACACCGTCGTGCGCGTTGATGCAGAGGATCGCCGTCTCGGACGCGGCCAGGCCACAGACGGCCTCGCCGATGTAGTCGAGAGCGCCGGGCGTGTCGATGAGGTTGATGTGCCGGCCGTCCCAACGCATGTGGACGGGCGTGGCCAGGATGCTGTGCTGGCGCTCCTTCTCTTCCTCGTCCCAGTCCGTGAGGGTGTTCTTCTCCTCGACGGAGCCCTTGCGGGTGGTGACCTTGCAGTGATGGAGGAGCGTCTCCGCCAGGGTCGTCTTCCCCGACCCACCCGACCCGATAAGCGTCACGTTGCGGATTTATGCGGAGCTATGCGCCATGAATGGGCTCCCTGGATTCGGCCATTTTTGGGAGCCCTGGGATACCGGCAGCCGGGCGGGCGGTCAACCTGAGAGAGGGCGGTCGTGACGACAGGAGTCAGGATCCCAGGAAACCCCGAAAACAGGGCTTTCCTGGGCCGCCCCGTCGGAGGCTCCTAGACTCGCCCAGCGACCATGAGCCAACCCAACCAAGCCGCCGCCGAGACCCCGTCCGACGGCTCCAAGGTCCACCGGATCCGGCGCAACATCCACGACATCCTGCGCTGGGGCAAGCCGCACTGGAAGCCGTTCGTGGGCGCCCTGCTGCTCATGTCGCTCATGTCGATCATGAACGTGGGCCGCATCGTGGTCATGCTGCCGCTGCTCGAGCGCTTCGGGCTCGCCGACATGGCTGCCCAGAGCGAGGAGACGCCGCCCGCCGACGACGTGAAGGGCGAGGCGATCGAGAGCGGGGCCAAGCTCGTCGAGGCCCAGAGCGGCTCGTGGCTTGGCCGGACCATGGAGAGCCTCGTCGGCGG
>JAHEIK010000190.1 GCA_024639415.1 Planctomycetota bacterium | reverse complement strand
GAGCCAGCAGACCTCCAGGAAGTCCGCCTTCTCTGCCACCTCGTCGATGGGGTAGCCGCGATAGCGCAGGATGCCCTTCTCGCCATCGATGAACGTGATCGAGCTTCTGCAGGACCCGGTGTTGCCATAGCCCGGGTCCAGCGTGATTGCGCCACTGGCGCCGCGCAGCTTCTGGATGTCGACGGCGGTCTCGCCTTCGGAGCCGACGGTGACAGGCAGCTCGTAGTCCTCGCCGTTCAGCGAGAGCTTGGCCACCCCAGGGGTCGTAGAGGTCGTCATGTACAAATCTCCCATGTGTGCCCCAAGGTGGGGGGTGAGGCGGGAGGGGTCCGGCCCGTCCTTGGCCGCTCGGGGTTGCGCCTGATTCGGGGCCGGATATCCCTCGCCGCGGCCACGTTCGCGAACCGCGTGCCTGCCTAGAGTGCGCGCCACAGCGCGCATTTGGCCCCACCTGTCCGCCCGAAGTGCGGAATTTTTCTCAGGTGCGCTGGGGATCCGTCCCCAGGGGCGCCCGGCCGAGGCCCGCCAGGCGGAAGCAGCCGTAGGCGAGGAACGGTGCGACGAGCACGTCCACGAGGTAGTGCGTGTGCTGCCACACCGTGAGGGCCGCGACCGCGACCATGGCGAGGGCGAGCAGGAAGCGCAGTCGGCCCGCCGGCTGGACGAGCACCAGCAGGAAGAGGGTCGCGGTGTGTCCGGAGAAGAACAGGTCCCGCGTCAGCGGCGCCTCGCCCGTCGAAAACAGCTCCACGAGGGGATCGCGCAGCGGGATGATCGTGGCGGGCGGGTCCAGCGGGGCGAAGTACATGAGGGTGACGCGCAGCAGCGCCAGGTACGCGTAGGTCTGGAAGGTGCGCAGCAGGCGGTGGGGGTGGCCTGCGAGGCGGATCGCCGCGGCGAGGATCGCGACCCAGATGATGCCGAACGTGAGCGTGCTGAAGTCGCGGGGCTCGAAGAGCTCGAGAAACGGGTCCGGCAGGACGACACCCGAGCGTCCCTCGTTCCAGACGAGGTAGCGCGCCTGCACCACAACCGCGATCGCCAGCAGCAGCACGGTCAGGGCCAGGTCCCAGCGGAAGGCCGTGTGGCTCCAGGAGCGGCGCCAAGCCGCCCGCCCGAAGGGCTGTTCGAGCTCCGTGCTCATGGGCTATTGTCCTCGCGGGATCGGTGGATCTAGGCGTCCGGGCAGGCCGTTGCGAGCGCGCGCTCCAGGTCCGCGATCACGTCCTCAGCCCGCTCGAGGCCGAGCGAGAGCCGGATGCCGCCGGGGTCGATGCCGCCCGCAACCTGGTCTTCGACCGGAATCGGCGCGTGCGTCATGGACGAGGGGTGCTCGATCAGCGTGCGCACCTGACCGAGACTCACGGCGAGCGTGATGGCGAGGGCATCCTGCGCTACGTGGTTGATCAGGTCCGCGCCCCGGTCGCGCGCCTCCTGCGGTGAGCCCTTGAGGATGAAGTACAGCAGCGTGCCTGGGGCGAACTCGCCGTCCCGATCCCGCATCTGGCGCTGGGCGAGTTCGTGCTCGGGATGCGAGGGGAGGCCGGGGTAGACGACGCGTGCGACGGCCGGGTGGGCCTCGAGGAACTGCGCCACCTTCAGGGCGCTCGCCTGCTCCTGGCGATAGCGCAGGGGCAGGGTCGGGAGGCCGTGGACCAGCACCGGCCACGCGGACTTGGGCGCCAGCGGGGCGCCGAAGTCCTTGCGATAGAGGAGCAGGTCGGGCTGGAGCAGCGAGTGGCAGGCGACGACGCCGCCCATGTCCGTGCCGAAGCCGTTCAGGTTCTTGGTCAGGCTGTGCACCACGACCTGCGCCCCATGTTCCAGCGGTCTTTGGCCGAAGGGCGTCGCGAAGGTGTTGTCCACGACCGTGAAGACCCGGCGGTGCTTCGGATCGCGGGCCTTGTTCACGGCGCGTACCTGCTCGGTGACCTTTGCGATGTCGATGAGGTCCAGCGTCGGATTCACCGGCGTCTCGAAGTAGACGACCATCACGTTGTCCGGCTCGAGGGCCTTGGCGAGCTGGTCGGGGTCGCGCACATCGATCAGGTCCACCTCGATGCCCAGGCGCGGGTACCAGTTCTTGAACAGCGAGTACGTGCAGCCGTAGAGCGCATTGTGCGCCACGATCCGGTCGCCGGCCTTGCTGAGCACGCCGAGGGCGCCGCTGATGGCCGCCATGCCCGTCGCGAAGCAGGCGCTCACTTCCGCGCCCTCGGCCAGGGCCAGGTTCTCTTCGAGCATGCCGCGAACCGGCTCGTCGAGGCGATCGTAGATGTAGATGGGAGCGTGCTGATCCGGGCGGAACTCGGGGTTGGCGAACTCCTGGAAGCCGGCACCTCCGCGCTCGACGCTCTCCAGCCGGTAGGCCGCGCTCGAGCTGATGGGCGGCACGATGTGGTCGGCGTAGTTCCAGTGCTCGCTGTGGAAGCGGCCGTGGATGAAGCGCGTATCGGGGTGGTAGGGACGCTCGGCGCGGTGCGGCATGGGGCCTCCTCGGGGCACCTCGCCGTTGCACGCGGCATGCCGTGGGCGGCGCCCCTGGCCGGTCCGTTCTACGGGCGGGGTCGGATGCGCCCTCGGCCTGTCAGGCCGTCGTTTGCGACTTTTCGCCGTCGGGCGCCAGGCCGCAGGCCATCAGCGTCAGGCCGCCCAGGAGGATCAGCATCCAGAGGCCGACGGAGACTGCGTGGTATGTCCCCAGGGGCTCCTGCCGCGCCGTGATGGCGGGTGCGATGTACACCACGTCTGCGATCGCGGCGGCCAGCATCGACGTCAGCAGCACGCGCCGCCAGAGCAGGCCGCGGCTGCGCGGCTGCAGGCCCATGTAGAGCAGGCCGAGGATGGCGGCGGCGATGCCGCCGGTGTCCACGTGGCCGAAGGCCGGTCCGATGATCCGGCCGGCGATGTCCTTCGACGGGACGAGGTCGGGCACGGCCTGGAAGACCAGCGGCGCAGCCAGGAAGGCGATCGTCAGGACGGCCCCGGTCCACAGCGCGATGGCCGCGGGGGCGAGGACGGCGAGGAAGCGGCGGAGGAACGACATCGGCGCATCTTCTCGGCAGGGTCGGGTCCTGGCAAGAGCTCGGCGGTGGTGAGGGGGCTCGGTGACTACGTGCAGGAGGTGACCCCCTGCGCGGCGAGCGGGTTCTGTTTAGGGGAGCCAACCCCGACCCTGGTCAGCGCCGCGTTCGGAGGCAGGCTGGTTCAAGATCCGTGTCTCGCGACCGAATGTACGCAGGGGGCGGCTGCCTGCCGCCCCAGGGAGTTCCCATGCCTCGCCTGATCTTCCCCGCCGTCCTGCTCTCGATCCTCGCCCTGACGCCCGGCTGCGTTGCCGTCGTCGCCGGTGCCGCGGCGGCGGGCACGATGAAGTACGTCAGCAACGAGTCCGCCCGCACCTTCCCCGCGACAATCAACGCCACGTGGTCTGCCACCCTCGAGGGCCTGCGCGACGTCGGCTACCCCGTCGACGCCTCCGTGCCCTTCGAGCGCCAGGGGGGAGAGTTCGAGATCCAGGACGTCAAGGTCCAGGTCAAGGCCGGCAAGCCGGGCATGACCCGTGTCTGGGTCCGCGTCGGGACCTTCGACAACGAGAAGAACCGCACGAAGGCGCAGCGGATCCTCGACGCCATCGCGAAGCGCCTCGGGGTCTGACGCAGCGCGCCCCGCGCGGCGCAGCGCCGCTCCGGACCTCGCCTCCCCCGCGCTCCTGCCGGGTACCATGCCCAGCCACGCGCCTGCCCGGGACTTGCGGGCATCGGGAGACGTTTCACATCCATGCGGACGGTCGCCTGCCTGCTCCTGTTGCTCCTGATCGGTGCCGGGCTGTGGCTCGCCCTGGGGACCACCGGCGACTCGCACACGCCGGTCGCCGACGCGCTGCCGGCGGGGGTCGACGCCGAAGTCATCCGCCGCCACAACGCGGCGGTCGGACTGATGGGGGAGTTCGACTTCCGTGGCGCCGCTCCGGCCTTCGCGGCCCTGGTCGAGGAGTTCCCCGACTGGCTCGACGTCCGCATCAACCACGGCATCGCCCTGCTCAACCGCAGCCGTCCGGACACCAAGGACATCCAGCGCGCGCTCGCCATCATGCTCGACGTGCTGCGTCTGCGGCCCGGGGACCTGCGCGCCAGCCAGTGCGCCGGCATCATGCTGCTGCACAACGGCAAGACCGCCGAGGCGCTCGCCTACTTCGAGTTCGTCGCCGAGCAGGACAAGACGGACGCATACGCGGCGTACTTCGCCGGGGACTGCTGCAACGAGGAAGATCGCCTCGATGACGCGCTGCGCTGGTTCGCCGAATCCCAGAAGCGCGATCCGTACTTGCGCAGCGCCTTCTACGGCACCTTCCGCGTACTCCGCCAGCGCAGCGACGACGTTGCGGCGCAGGCGGCGCTAGCGGAGTACCAGCGGCTGAAGGACAACCCGCAGGCCCGTCTGGCGGAGGTCAAGTACACGCGCATGGGGCCGCACGGCATGGTGCTCCCCATCGATCTGCCGGGAGCCAAGCCCGCGCCGCTGCCGAGCGGACCGATCTTCGAGTCCGTGGCGGCACTGCCCATCGCCGGCGACGTGCCGCCGTGGCGTACCAAGGGTGGTGATGTCCCGGCCTCGATCACGGCCTGCGACGTCGACGCAGACGGGCACGTCGACCTGTTCCTGGCGGGCGCACTCGAGGGCAATGCGCCCAACGCCGTGCTGCTTCGGCGTGACGCGGGCTTCCTGTGGGTTCAGAGCCATCCGCTCTCGTTCGTGACGGACGTGCGCGCCGTGCTGTGGGGCGACGTCGACAACGACGGCCTCACGGACGCGTACCTGTGCCGTCGTGGGCCCAACCAGTTGTGGCGCCAGAAGGAGGGCCGCGTCTGGGAGGAGGTGGCCGAGCAGGCGCGCGTGACGGGTGGCGAGCGCGACACCAGCGGAGGCCTGCTGGCAGACATCGACCATGACGGCGACCTGGACATCCTGCTCACGCACGTCGCGGCTCCGCTCGAGATCCTGATGAACCTCACGGACGGTACGTTTCGTCCGCTACCGGACGAGGCCGGCCTCGTGACGGACGGTCGTCCGGCCACCGGCTTGCTCGCTGCGGACTTCGACGGCGATCGGGACGTCGATCTGGTCGTGATGCATGCGCAGGCGCCGTATGAGCAGTTCAGGAACGACCGCCTGTGGAGTTGGGAGCGCGTTCCGTGGAAGGACGGCTCACCGCGGTACGCCCTCTGTGCGGTCGACACCGACGCGGACGGCCGTATCGAACTGCTCCAAGCCTCGGGCGACGACGTCGAGACCATACTGCCGTTCGACTGCGCCGGCCGCGCGGAGACCGACCTGCTGTACGTTCGCAAGGGCGGATGGCGCGTTCGAATGGCCAATCCGTGGGAGGACCATCCGTCCGGCAAGGCGCACGGCGTGCGGCCCTTTGTCTGGTCTGCGTCGCAAGGCTACGCGCTCGTCGGTTTCGGCGAGGATGGCGCACCGCTCGTCTGGAAGCCCGGGCCGGGGCGCCACGCCTTCGCGGCCGTCACGCTCTCGGGCAAGCAGAAGCAGAGCGACCAGATGCGCAGCAACGCGGCCGGCATCGGCACGCGCATCGCGGCTCGCGTGGCGTCGACGTGGATCGTGCGCAGCACCCTGCGTGCGCACGCGGGGCCGGGCCAGTCGCTGCAGCCGGTCGTCTTCGGCCTGGTGGGCGAGCCACGCATCGACTACGTCGACCTGCTCTGGCCCGATGGCCTGATCCAGAGCGAGACCGCACTCGAGCCGGGCGCGGTGCACCGCATCGAGGAGACGCAGCGCCAGACCTCCTCGTGCCCCGTGCTCTTTGCGTGGGACGGGACGAAGTACGCCTTCGTCACGGACCTGCTCGGGGTCGGCGGCGTCGGCTTCTGGGTGGCGCCCGGCGTCTACGCCCCACCGGCGCCGCAGGAGGCGCTGCTGCTACCCGAGGGCCTGCTGAAACCGCGCGGCACGGAGCTGGCCTTGAAGCTCGGCGAGCCTATGGAGGAGTCGTGCTACCTCGACGGCGTGCAGCTGGAGGCGCTCGACGTTCCGCCCGGCTGGCACGTGACCGTCGATGACCGCATGGCCGTCGAAGGGCCGGCGCCGACCGGCCGCATCGTCTTCTATCGTGAGTGCGCGCTTCCGATGAGCGCGGTGGATCAGGCAGGGCGCCATCTGCGCGGTGCGCTCCTGCACACGGACTTGAAGGCGGCGCCCACCGCGCCCCTCGACGACCGCTTCATCGGGCGCACCGCAGAGCACGTGCTGACGCTCGCGTTCGATCGCGCCCTCGACGAGGGGCCGGGCTCTCCGGTGCTGATCGCCGACGGCTGGGTCGAGTACCCGTACGCGCAGACGATGTTCGCCGCGTGGCAGGCCGGCGCGGCGTACGAAGCGCCGACGATCGAAGCCAAGGGTGCGGACGGCGTGTGGAAGGTCGTGATCGAGCAGTACGGCTATCCCGCCGGCATGCCGCGCGAGAGCTCGGTGCCGCTCGAGGGCCTGCCGCAGGGCACGCGCACCTTGCGCATCCGCACGACGCAGGAGGTCTACTGGGATCGCCTTGCGGTCGCCTGGGCCGAGCCGTGCCCCACGGCGCGCACGACGACGTTGCCTCTGACGTCCTCGCACCTCGGCGATGTGGGCTTCGCCAAGCGCACGACCGCGCCACAGCGCCTCCCGCACTACGACTACGCCCGGCGGGCGCCGCTTTGGGACGCGCGCTACCAGACCGGCTTCCACACACGGCTCGGTCCGGTCGACGAGCTGTTGGCTGCGACCGACGACGCGGTGGTCATCTTCGGCCCGGGGGAAGAGGTGGACATGCGCTTCGCGCTGCCGGCCAAGCCCGCGCCGGAAGGCTGGACGCGCCGCTACGTGCTGCGTACCACCGGCTGGTGCAAGGACATGGACCTGTTCACCAAGGACGGCGAGACGGTCGGCCCGCTGCCCGTTCGCGCTGTGGACGGCAAGGCGCACGAGGCGCGCGCGCGGCTGCACCCGCGCTATCAGACGCGCTTCCGCGCGGGGCGCTGAGCGCATCGCATCAGGCGAGGCGCTTCACGGGATAGGCGCTCGGATCGAGCACGACGGGCGGGACAACGGGGAACGTGTACGGGGGTGTCGTCGGCTGCGGCGCGCCATCCGCCGAGGCGCGGTTGCGCCACTGGTCGTGCCGC
>JAHEIK010000189.1 GCA_024639415.1 Planctomycetota bacterium | reverse complement strand
CCCGACGGTACCTCGCTCTCGGTCTGGACGCGGCGCGCGTCGCTGCTGTACTTCGTGCATCACGTGGGCGTGCAGCACGGCGATACGCCCGACCAAGGTGTCGTACTCCAAGCCCCGCGTGCCCTGGAGATTCTCGGTGATCGCCTGGAAGTGGTCTCCGAGCACGCCGATCGCTTCTACGTCCCCGAGGTCCATCCCGGCGAGACGCGCGACGAGGACCTGCTCGGGCGCCTCGTGAAGGCCGGCCAGCCCCTGCCGCAGTTCATGGCCCGCTACCAGCAGCGCGAAGCGAGCATGTTCTGAGCCGCAGGCACGCTGCGCTTGCGCTCGTCGTCCTCGGCCTCCTGGTTGGGCCGCCCGCGTCCGAGTCCTCCGCGGCGCCGACCGTCGGTTGGGACTACGAGGTGCGCTTCGACGAAGGCCTCGAGCGTGCCCACGTACGGCTCTGCTTCCGCCGCTTCCTGCCCAAGCGCCTCGTGACGAGCCACCCCGCCGCGCGCGAAGCGTTCGACCTCAGCGCCCCGGCCGGTGACGCCTCGCTCGTGCGCAGCCGCGACGGGCAGAGCTTCGTGCCCCAGGGGCTGAAGCCGGGCGGTTGCCTGTCGTGGTCGGTCGATCTCGATCGGCTCACACGCCTCGGACGCCGGCGCAGTCCCGCTTCCCGCGTGGGCCGCGATCTTCTCGTGGCGCCAGGCGCCGTCATGCTGCGTCCCGCCCTCTGGACCACGCGCATGCTTGTGACCGTGCGCTTCGTGCTGCCGGAGGGCTACCGGGCCGCGCTGCCGTGGCCACGCACGAAGGACGGCTCCCGCTACATCCTCGATCGCTACGCGCTGCGGCTCGAGAGCACAGTGGCGTTCGGCCGCTTCGCGCTCGAGCCCCTCGAGGCCGCCGGCATCCTGATCGATGTCGCCGTGCTCGATGCCGACCACCGCGCGACGCGCGCAGGCATCCGCACGTGGATCCGGAAGGCAGCCGAGGCGGTCGCGCTCCTGCACGGGCGCTTCCCCGCGCCACGGCTGCTCGCCCTCGTC
Source organism: Planctomycetota bacterium (assembly GCA_024639415.1). GTDB lineage: Bacteria > Planctomycetota > PLA2 > PLA2 > JAEUHO01 > JAHEIK01. The sequence goes on along the minus strand of JAHEIK010000189.1, from coordinate 6,172 downwards.
CAGCCCGTGCCCGCGCGCGATCCGCCCGTCGTCTTCGGCACCGCGATGCGCGGCGGCGGTGCCCACGTGCGCCTGCTGCTGGCCTCGGGCGCCAAGGACGAGGCGCTTCCCGGCGAGTGGGTCGGAGTGCACGAGCTGGCCCATCTCGGCATGCCCTGGACCCTCGACACCGACGCCTGGTTCCAGGAGGGCTTCGCGACCTACTACCAGGAGGTGCTGCGCGCGCGCGCGGGACTGAAGACGCCGCAGCAGGTGTGGCAGAACATCCACGACGGCTTCGGACGCGGTCGGCGCAGTGGGGGGAAGCGCACGCTCGCCGCCGAGAGCGCCGCCATGCACGAGCACCACACGTACCACCGCGTCTACTGGGCGGGGGCCGCGATCGCGCTCCTGCTGGACGTCGAGCTGCGCCGCCGCTTCCCCGGGCGCTGGTGTCTGGACGACGCCATGGGGCTGTGGCACGAGATGCACGGTGGCACCCGCGCCGGCGCGGCACGCGCGACCGCCCTGATGCGTGCGGCGGATCGACGCATCGGACAGCCCGTCTGCGCGCCGCTCACGCAAGCACATCTCTCTCGCGCCGACTTCCCCGAACTCACGCAGACCTACGCGGCGCTGGGCTTGCGCGTGGAGGACGGTCGTGTCGTGCTCGACGACGAGGCGCCGCTCGCCAATGTGCGCCGGGCGATCACATCCCCGGCGGCCGACCGCCGATCTGCCCGCTGAACATCGCCTCGAAGCCCGACGCCTTCTTGCGCCAGCGGCCGACCTTGCGTGCGGCGAAGCTCAGGCCCAGGCCCAGCAGGATGAACACGGTCGCCACCGTGTACACGAGGATCTGAGGCCACTGGATGATCGCGACGCCGAAGCCCACGAGGCTCAGCCCCGGGATCATCATCAGGAAGCTGCCCATGCCGCCGCCGCCGGGCTTCTGCTCGGGCTGCCCGCCTTCGACCTCGACCTTCACGCGCTCGCTCATGCTGCCTCCGCGGCCGAGTCTACCCGTCAGGCGGAGGTCGTGAGGGGCATGGCGCGTCCGTGGGGCAGCGCCGCGATGCCCAGCCACGCGGCCAGCGTCTGGCCGATGTCGGCGAACGACGTACGGACGCCCAATGCCTGCGGTGTGATGCCGGGGCCGAAGCACAGCGCCGGTACGCGCTCCCGCGTGTGGTCGGTGCCCCGCCACGTGGGATCGCAGCCGTGGTCCGCGCTGATGACCGCGAGGTCCCCCTCGCGCAGCAACCCCTCGAGCGCGGGGAGCCACGCGTCGAAAGTCTCCAGCGCGCGCGCGTAGCCTGCGACGTCGCGGCGGTGGCCGTAGAGCGAGTCGAAGTCCACGAAGTTGCTGAAGACGAGGGCACCGTCGGGGGCGCTCTGCCAGGCGCGCTTCGTCGCCTCGAACACGCCCTCGTTGCGCCCGCCCTTGTGGGCCTCCGTGATGCCGCGGCCCGCGAAGATATCCCGGATCTTGCCGACGCCGATCACGTCCCGGCCGGCCTCGGCGAGGCGGTCGAGGAGCGTCGCGGCGTGGGGGGGCGTCGTCCAGTCCCGGCGCCGGACCGTGCGCTCGAAGGCGCCGCCCCCTCCGACGAACGGACGTGCGATCACGCGGCCGACGCGGTACTCGTCGACGAGGTCGCGCGCGATCTCGCAGAGCGCGTACAGGCGTTCGAGTCCGAAGTGCTGCTCATGCGCCGCGATCTGCACGACGCTGTCCGCCGATGTGTAGACGATCGGCTTGCCCGTCGCGATCGACTCGTCGCCCAGCCGCTCCAGGATCGTGGTGCCCGACATGGCGCAGTCGCCCAGGATGCCCGGAACGTCCGCGCGCGAGACGAGCCGCGCGACGAACTCCGCCGGGAAGCTCGGCGGCCCTGGTGGGAACAGACCCCACGCGAAGTCCACAGGCAAGCCCGCCATCTCCCAGTGTCCGCTCGGCGTGTCCTTGCCGACGCTCACCTCGTCGCAGCAGCCATACGCCGCCTCGAACCCTTCGCGCCGCTCGAAGCCGGCGGGCCACCGGCCGGTGGCGGCGTGCGCGGCGGCGCCCAGGCCCAGGCGCTCGAGGTTCGGGAGCGTGAGAGGCCGTGCCGCCGCGAGGTGGCCCAGCGTGTCGGCGCCCTCGTCACCGAAGGCGGCCGCGTCGCGCGCGCCGCCGACCCCCAGGGAATCCAGCACGAGCACGAGCGCGCGACTCACGCCTCGGCTCCGAGCGTCTCCAGCACGACGGGACCCGGCGTGAACGGCTCCGGGCCCACGTCGAAGCAGTCACGGAGTGCGGCCTCGGCCCATGCGGCCTGGACTGCATCGGGCGTGTGGAGGACACAGAGCGGCTTGTCTGTGTCCACCGCCTCGCCGAGCCCGACGACGTCGGTGAGGCCGATCCTGGGGTCGATCGCATCCTCGGGCCGGCGGCGGCCCGCGCCGAGTTCGACCAGCAGCATCCCGATGCGGCGACCGTCGACGTGCCGCACGACACCTGCGGTCTCGGCGTGGATGGCGCGCAGCACCGGTGCGCTCGGCAGGTAGTGGTCGGCCCGCTCGAGGAAGTCGGCGGGGCCTCCCAGCGCCGTCACCATGCGTGCGAAGCGCTCGGCGGCCGCGCCACTCTCCAGCGCGCGATCGATGCGCGGCTGGGCACCCTCCCGCGTGGTCAGGCCGCCCATGACGAGCAGCTCGCGAGCGAGTGCTGTGACCAGCTCGTGCAGCCGCGGCTCGCGTGCCTCACCGGTGAGGTAGGCGACGGTCTCGTGGACCTCGACCGCGTTGCCGGCCGTGCGTCCGAGCACCTGGTTCATGTCCGTGATGAGCGAGCGCGTGGGCAGGCCCGCACCCGTCGCGACGGTGGCCAGGCTTGCGGCCAGCTCACGAGCCTCGGCGGCGTCGCGGCTGAACGCACCGCTGCCGAACTTCACATCCATGACGAGTGCGTACACGCCGGCCGCAAGCTTCTTGGACAAGATGCTCGCCGTGATGAGCGAGATCGGATCGACGGTGGCTGTCACGTCTCGGATGGCGTAGAAGCGATCGTCCGCCGGGGCCAGCTCGCCGGTCTGCCCGACGATCGCGCAGCCCGCTTCCCGCACGGCCGTGCGCAGCCCCTCAGGGCTGGGCGCCACGTCGTAGCCCGGGATGCTCTCCAGCTTGTCCAGGGTGCCGCCGGTGTGGCCGAGGCCACGTCCGCTGATCATCGGGACGAACCCGCCGCACGCTGCGATGAGCGGCGCCAGCATCAGGCTGACCTTGTCGCCGATGCCGCCCGTGGAGTGCTTGTCCAGGACGGGACCATCCAGCCCCGCGTCTTCCCACGCGAGGCGTTCGCCGGAGGCCGTCATCGCCTCCGTGAGCGCGACGCACTCCGGCCGCGTCATGCCCTGGAAGTGCACGGCCATGGCGAAGGCCGCGATGTGCGCGTCGGTGACCGAGCCGTCTGTGAGGCCGCGCACGAACCGCGCGATCATCCCGTCCGGTAGGTCCTCACCATCCCGCTTGCGCCGGATGAACTCCTGCGGCAGGAAACCGTCGCCATCGTGCATGGCGCGCTAGAGGTCGAGCTCGAGGCCCAGCGACGGCGCGAGCACCCAGAGCACGCGTGCGTCGCTGGTTGCCAGGAAGCGCCCCGCGTCGGTGTCCATCGCGTGGACGTTCAGCCCCACGCGGATACGGATCGAGTCGCTCAGCGCATAGCCCAGGCCCAGCTCGGCGAAGCCGGCGACGCCCTCGTCGTCGACCTGCAGATCGCCGGACCAGAAGTACGTCACGCCGAGGCCGGCCCAGAAGTAGACGCGGCCGTCGTTCGTGAGGCTCCCGTTCCACGTGCCCTTGATGCCGACGAACTGGAACGCGCCCGCGTCCTCGAGCAGGCCTGCCGGAACCTGGCGGTCGAACGTGCCCGCGGCATAGCGGTAGAACAGGTCCACGCCGATGCAGTCGGCGAACGTGATGCCTGCGTCGAGGCCACCGTACAGGTCCACGTCACCCTCGTCGTCGCCGAGCCAGAACGCAGCCCCGCCGACGGGGCGCAAGTGCCAGCGCTCCTGGCGGCGCTCGCACGGCAGGCCTACGCTGCGTCGGATGTCCGCGCCGAAGTACTCCTCGGGCTGACCCGGTTCCGCGTAGGGGAGGTCCTCGTCCACAGGCGCGGCGACGATCGGTGCCGTGACTACAGGCGGCTGCACGACCGGTTGCCGTGCAACCACAGGCGGCTGCACGACAGGCTGTCGCACGACCGGTGTGCCCTGCAGGCCGGGCGGCGGCGGAACGGGAACGTTGCCGGTGTAGCGCGGCATTTTCCCGAGAGGGGCGGTCGGCTGGTAGGGGGCGCGCGGCTGGTACGGAGCGCGCGGCTGGACGGGCGCGACGGGAGCCCGCGGGCGTGCCACGGCTTGATCGCTGCTCCACGCGACGCGCAACCACACGAGGCTGCCACGCCTCAGCCAACTCGGCTGCTCACCGGTCGACGGCCGCGGCGCCTGCTGCACCACGGCACCGACCTGGTAGCGGCGACCAAGCTCGGCCTCCAAGCGCTCGATGCTCACACGCTCGATGCCACCGATGCGCAGACCGCCTTCGGCCAGCGCTCGCTGGGCGGCGCTGTCGCTCATGCCACGGACGTCCGGGACGGGGACGTGCTGCGTGGTGGGCGGGGCTCCCAGCGGCACGACACCGCGCGGCGTCGCAGCGTCATCGGCAAGGGCCGGGGAAGCGTTCCAAAGCGCCACGATGACCAGCGCTCCGAGGCAGACGAACAGCGCGAAACCCCTGTGCATGGGTCGCCCTCCTATCCATGCACAGGTTCCACGACGGCCCCTCTGGAGGCAAGCCCCCCCCCGGCCAATCGGCCTCCGGGGGGGATTTCGGCCGTCCCGCGCGGGAGGCGGCGATTCGCGGTCCCGGTTCTGGCGTCGTGGCGTCAGCAGCAGGAGGACCTCACGCTGACCGGAGCGGCCCAGCGGCATCACGCCGGCCACGGCCGCCCCCCCTTGCCATCCGCCATCACGCAGTCTGCATCCGCATCCCTGCACCTCCCGCGCGCTGTCGGCGAGCGGCGCCGCTTCGTGTTCTTCGTACGAGCGCTTGCGACTCGTCGCTGTGAGCACGTTCCGGCGACGTGCCTGCCACACCCGGACGGTGCAGTCGGGCGGGTCCGGGCGTAGAGTGCGGGCGGGCCCACCTGACGGTGGGGGAGGCCGGCGCATGGTTCGTCGGACAGGCACGCTCGCGCTCTTGCTGAGCCTGCTCGCAGCAGGTCTGCTGGCGGCCTGCGCACGCATCGATCGCGGCGGGCTGGAGCGCACGCTCGTGCCGCCCGGGGCGCGGGCCGGAGACACCGCCGTGCGCCGGGCTCTTCTCTGGCTCGACGCCGCGCAGGTCCGTGGCACGGACGACCCGCATGCGCCGTGGTCGTGGTCCGGCGGGTGGCCGGAGCGCATCGTCCTGCGCGGCCATGCTCTCGCCCCGCCTGTTCGCGAGCTGAGCTCGGGCATCCCGGCGTTCCTCCACCACGCGCTGAGCTGTATCGGCCCGCAGCACGCCGACGCTTGGCGCTTGCGCGCAGACGACTTCCAGCGCGTGCGCCGCATGCGACGTGCCGCCGTGCAGTACCTCGCTCGCTTCGAGGTGGAGGATGCCCGGCTGCCCACCGGCCTCTTCGGTTGGTGGCCGCCTTCCACGGAGTCCGCGCGAAGTACCTCCCTTCTCGGGCGCCTGCTTGCGTCGCAGCTCGGAGGACCGCGGCAGCACGGTGTCCTCGGCCCGCCGGGGATTCCCTCGTTCCCGAAGTCGCTGCGCATCTGGCCCGATGCGGACGACACCGCGCTGGTGCGTGTGGCGCTCGCGGACGAGGGGCGTGAGCCCGACAGGCCGGCCGACGTCGCGGTCTGGCCGCGGGATGATGGGCGCCGGGCCGTCGCTGCACGACCGCTGCCGGGTGGGCCGACGGGGGCGTGGTTGACGTGGCTGCCGCCGCGCGACGAGCGCGCGACGTTCGCGAACGACGTCGACCTCGCCGTGAACGCCAACATCTTGCGCTGGCTTGCTCGTGCGGGGCGGCATGACGTGCCCGGTCGCGAGCAGGCGATCCGGATGATCCAGCGAGCCGTCGAGGCGTCTGCGGACCTCGATGCGCTGCCGCTCGGCGCGTACTACCCGAGCGGCCCCGTAAATGCCTACG
>JAHEIK010000188.1:6426-7261 GCA_024639415.1 Planctomycetota bacterium | reverse complement strand
GCCGGGACGCGTCTGCGGGTTGCGGAAGACGTCTTGGCTCGTGGGCTGGCCGCTGTCCTCGGTGTCACCGTCGCCGTTGCCGTCGAAGCCGCCGAACGTGCCGTCGCCGTTGCCCAGCTCGTCGGTGCCGGCGGTGAGCTGGTACAGCGCCTCGATGGCGGTCTGGGGGTCCGTCACGCGGCGCGGATCGAGCGCCGTGGGGGGGGAAGTAGTAGGGGTTGCCGTCGCCGGGGGCCTGGCGGGCCATCGCGGCACTGAAACGGTCGGCGAACTGCGGGTGCTTCTCGCGCAGCAGCGGCATGTTCAGGATGAAGGGACGGGCATCCTGATCGTTGTCCGGGTTCGTCACGTCGTCGACGTCACCGATGCGGCGGTCGAGCGAGGTGAACGAGCCGCCGAAGTCCTCGAAGCGCGAGACGCCGAAGGCGAAGTCCAGCACGACCTGCGGCGCCGGGAGGCCGTCCTCTGCGTAGGCGGCGTCGATGCGGGCCTGCACCATCGCCTGCAGGTTGCGCATGATGGCCTGCGCGGCCTGGCTGCGCGTGCGATCGTCCCCGGGGTTGTTCGGGATGATGCCCAGAACCTGGTTGTTCATGTCGTCGCTGTCGTCGAGCACGAACATCACGTCGATCTTGCAGGGCTCGGCATCCGTACGCGGCGGCGGGACCGGAATCGCGGGCATCTTCGCCTTCACGACGAGGAGGGGCACGTCCGGACCGGTGCTGAGCGGGATGTCGTCGTCCGTGCAACCACAGCCGGCCACGCCGAGCAGGAGGGTAAGGATCATCAGGTTTCTTAGCATCATCGTCCCGGTCTCCCAGAGCAGCCGCCGCGG
>JAHEIK010000188.1:0-6416 GCA_024639415.1 Planctomycetota bacterium | reverse complement strand
AACCGCCCACCAAGTCGTCCCCGGCCACCACAAGTTGTTTTCCGTCAGGATGTTACGCGCGCTGAGACACCCGGCCGTTTGGCCCCGGGCGGCGTCGATCCTGTCGAACTCCTTCATCGTATGTCGCGGAAGATGGACGTTCCCAGGGGGTCGGGTCCGCTGGCCCGGCCCCCGTCCGTGGGCCCCTCGCGGGGCCTTAGAAGCTGCCTTCGAGCTCGATGACCGGCGCGATGATCCAGAGCCAGCGGCTGTCGCCGTCGTTGGCAGGCAGGAAGCGCGTCACGTCGGTGTCCATGCCGTGCACGTTCACCCCGGCGCGTACGCGCCAGTTGCGGCTGAGGTTGTAGCCGATGCCGGCCTCGCCGAAGACCTCGAAGCCGCTGTCGTCGGTGAAGTAGTCGTTCGTCGTGAAGTAGCCGGCGCCGACGCCGCCCCACGCGTACAGCTTCGAGCTCTGGCCGAAGCTGCGCTCGAAGGTGATCTTGGCGCCGAAGTGGTGCCACTCCCCGCCGTCCTTCGCAATGCCGTTGGGCTGCTGGCGCTCGAAGCGGCCGGTGTTGTAGCGGTAGTAGAGGTCGAGCCCCCAGCAGCCGCAGAACGTGCGGCCGACGTCCACGCCGAAGTACGAGCACTCCTCGAAGTTGTCCGTGCCCTCCGAGAACGCAAGACCGATGACCGGGCGCACGTGCCACTGGCTGATGCCGTCGTTGCAGGGCGGCCAGCAGCCGCTGTAGGAGCGCTCAGGCGTCACGAGCCTGGTCGCGGTCGCCACGGGCGCTGCGCAGGGATCGGGCGCGCAGACCGTGCCGGGGGCCACGACGGCCGGACCTGCGACGGGCGCACCAACGACCGGAATGCTCTGATCCGGCGGGGGGGGCAGCGGAGGTGTGCCGGCCTGCGACCAGACGGCCGTGCTGTCGGCCACAGGGACGGTGGTCACCACGGGCGCGCCACCGACGGCGCGGGGTGCGGGCTGCAGTGCCCCGTCTTGGGCGGCGCGCGCGGCGTACGTGCCACCCGCCGCCGGCGTGGTCCAGGCCTGATGGACGGGTGCCCCGGGGGCGGCCGCTGCGGCCACGCCGGTTTCCGCGCTCGTCAGGGGACTGCCCGAACATGCCGCAAGCGCCAGAAGTGCCACACCGGCGAGAAGCGCAGTGCAGCAGCGCAGCGTGTTTCGGTCCATCGTCCAGTACCTCCCAGTGGAAGCCGCATGTCCCGAGCCGCCCAGGCTCTGGCTTCCCAACGGAAAGCCTAGGTAGCCCAGGGTCCCTGGGCAACCCTGGAGGACCCTGACAACCGGTCGGTTTGGTCCGTCTGCGACACCTCCAAAACCCTACGATCCCGAGGTCCGCGTACGATCGCGAGACACAGCGATGACACACGCCGCAAGCCACGTTCCGGAACCCTCGGGCAGCCCGTTCGAGCGCCTGCCGATGGCGGCAGGCGCCGACATCGTGGCCGCGGGGGGGCAACTCGACCCGGATCTCGTGCTGGACGCCTACCGCCACGGGATCTTCCCCTGGCACGATGCGGGCGAGCCGGTGCTCTGGTGGTGTCCGGATCCGCGGGCGATTCTCCCTCTGGACGCGGTGCACGTACCTCGCAGGCTGCGGCGCACCCTGCGCAGCGGCCGCTTCGAGGTTCGCTGGGATAGCGCGTTCGAGGCGGTGATTCGGGCGTGTGACGAGAACCGTGTGGACGGCAGCTGGATCCACGCAGACGTCAGGCGCTGCTACATGGCGCTGCATGAGTGCGGACACGCACACAGCTGCGAGGTCTACGACGCAGGCGATCTCGTCGGCGGCCTCTATGGCGTCGCGTTCGGTGGGGGTTTCGCTGCGGAGTCGATGTTCCACCGCGCGCGCGACGCATCGAAGGTCGCCCTCATCGCCCTCGTCGAGCGTCTACGTGCGGCCGATTTCGTGCTGCTCGACGTGCAGTTCTGCACCCCGCATCTCGAGCAGTTCGGCTGCATCGAGATCCCGCGTGCGGAGTACCTGGCGCGGGTGAGAGACGCCGTCGCGATGGACGTGACGCTGTAGGGGCCGACCTGAGCCTCCTCGATATCGGAGCTACTGCATTCGGTAGGGGCGCCCCAAGCCTGTGCGCGGAGCGCAGAGGCGCGTGCGCGCCCGGAATGTCGTGCGCCGGCCCGGGACCGCACATCTCCAACGGATCGTGCCCATCTCTCCGTTGTCCGAACGAGGAGGGAGCCTCGCACGGCGGCTGCCACTCGGGGCGCGCACGCGGCCCTTCGACAAGCTCAGGGCCTTGGGGCGCCCCTACCGAGAGCCATCCGTGCCAATTCAGGCAGAGGGAGTCACTCGACCGGCTTTTGCAGGATCTGGTCGGCGGTCGGAGCGTTGCGGCCCGTCGAACGACCGGCGACGCGGATACGTGCACGCGCGTCGTCCAGACGGTCCATGCGTGCGTCGAGCTCTACCTCGCCTACGGCGGGCGTGCCCATCGCCTCGGTCAGCTCCGTGTGCGCCTGCTCCACGTCTACGTCGCGCGAGGGGATGACCGTCTCGGCGAGGATGGAGACCTCGTCTCCGGCAACCTGCAGCACGCCGCCGGAGAGGTAGAAGTTCTGGCCTGCGCCGTCGGTGCGCGTGATGCGCAACTCGCCGTGGCCGAGCACGGCGACCATCGGCGCGTGCAGCGGGTAGACGGCCATCTCACCGTCGAACGCCGGAGCGACGACGTGATGGGCCTGTCCCTCGTACGCCGAACCTTCGGGCGTGACGACGCTGACTGTCAGTGCTGCGTTCTCTGCCACGACTACCCCAATGCGCTCGTTCTGTGATTCCGGCTTGGCGTCTCTGCCTGCTTTGCGTCTTGCAGAAGCCTCCTAGGAGGCTTCTGCCTCCATGCGAGCGGCGTTCTCGGCGGCTTCCTCGACGGTGCCGACGTACATGAACGCGCCCTCGGGCAGGTGATCCCACTTGCCTTCGCAGATCTCCTTGAACGAGCGGACCGTCTCCTTGATCGGCACGTTGATGCCGGCCTTGCCGGTGAAGATCTCTGCCACGAAGAAGGGCTGCGAGAGGAAGCGCTCGATCCGGCGCGCGCGCTCGACGAGGACCTTGTCGTCCTCGCTCAGCTCGTCGACGCCGAGGATGGCGATGATGTCCTGCAGCTCCTTGTAGCGCTGCAGGATCCGCACGACCTCCTGGGCGACCGCATAGTGCTCCTCGCCCACGTACTGCGGGTCGAGGATTCGCGAGCGCGACTCCAGCGGGTCCACGGCCGGGTAGATGCCCTTCTCGGCGATCTTGCGCTCGAGGACCGTGAAGCAGTCCAGGTGGGCGAAGGCCGTCGCGGGCGCCGGGTCCGTGAGGTCGTCGGCCGGCACGTAGATGGCCTGGATCGACGTGATGGCGCCGTTCTTCGTCGACGTGATGCGCTCCTGCATCGCGCCCATGTCGGTGCCGAGCGTCGGCTGGTAGCCCACGGCCGAGGGCATGCGTCCCAGCAGCGCGGACACCTCGGAGCCGGCCTGCGTGAAGCGGAACACGTTGTCCACGAAGAGCAGCACGTCCGTGCCCTTCGTGTCGCGGATGCTCTCGGCCATCGTCAGGGCGGAGAGGCCGACACGCAGACGCGCGCCGGGCGGCTCGTTCATCTGGCCGAAGACCATGACCGTCTGGTCGAGCACGGACTTGCCCGTAGCGCCGATCTTGGCTTCCTGCATCTCGAGCCAGAGGTCGTTGCCCTCACGCGTACGCTCGCCGACGCCGGCGAAGACCGAGAGGCCGTCGTGGAAGCGCGCGATGCGCGCGATGAGCTCCTGGATCACAACCGTCTTGCCGACACCCGCACCGCCGAAGAGGCCCGTCTTGCCGCCTCGGACGTAGGGCGTGAGCAGGTCGATGACCTTGATGCCCGTCTCGAAGATCTCGGTCTTGGGCTCGAGCTGATCGAAGGGAGGCGGCGGCTGGTGGATCGCACGCCGCTCGGTCACCTCGACCGGGCCGCGGTTGTCGATCGGCTCGCCCAGGAGGTTGAACACGCGTCCGAGCGTAGCGTCGCCGACGGGCACGCTGACCGGGGCGCCCGTGTCGGTGGCGTCCTGGCCGCGGACCATGCCGTCGGTGGAGCCGAGTGCGACACAGCGGACCTGGCCGCCGCCGAGGTGCTGCTGCACCTCACCGACGAGACGTTCGTCGCCGCCCGCGCGCGTGATGGTGCACTCGATGGCGTTGTAGATCTGGGGGAGGTCGTCTTCGGGGAACTCCGCGTCGAACGTGGAACCGATGACCTGGGTGATCTTGCCGACGGAGGCCATGATCTCTCCTGTTGCTTACTCGAGGGCGGCGGCGCCGCCGATGATCTCGCTGAGCTCTGTGGTGATCTGCGTCTGACGGCTGCGGTTGTAGAGCATCGTCAGGTCGCGGATCATCTCGACTGCGTTGTCAGTTGCACTCTTCATGGCCACCATGCGAGCGGTCTGCTCGCTGACGGCCGAGTCCAGGAACGCCTGGAAGACGTGCAGGCGGACCGAGCGGGGCAGCAGGTCCGCGAGGATCTGCTCAGCACTCGGGTGGAAGATGAAGTTCTGCTGAACGCCGGATGCGGCATCCTCGTCGGCCTGGGGCGGCTCGAGGGGCAGAACCTGCTCGACGACCGCAGCCTGTCGGGCCGCGGTCTCGAACTTCGTGTACGCGACGTGGACCTCGTCGACCTCACCGTTCGCGTAGCGCTCCAGCAGCTCGCTGCCGATGACGTCGACCTCGGCGAAGGTCGGCTTGTCCTCGATGTGCGTGTGCTCGACGTCGGCGATGACGCGCTTGTACTTGAGCATGCGCGCCACGCGCTTGCCGCAGGCGATGACCTCGACGTCGAGGCCGCGCTCGAGGAGTGCGGCGTGCGCCTGCAGGGCCGCCTTCGTCGCGTTGGCGTTGAAGCCGCCGCAGAGTCCGCGGTTGCTCGAAATCGCCAGCAGCACGACCTTCTTCGGCTCGCGCTTGTCGAGCAGCGGGTGCTCGAACTCGCTGCCCGCGGCGTCGGCGAGCTTGCCGATGAGGCGGGTGAGCTTGTCCGTGTACGGACGCGCGGCCACGGCGCGATCGAACGCGCGCTTGAACTTCGCCGTGGCGATCATCTGCATCGTCTTGGTGATCTTGGCGATGTTCTTGACGGACTGGGTCCGCTTGAGGATGGCGCGGGGCTTGGCCATGGGCGCTTTCTTCTACGGGGTCGTGGTGGAGGTGAAGGGCAGGGGTGCTGGATCCGCTAGCGCGGATCCGTCAGCGAGGGTCGGGGGCCTTCCCCGCGAGGAAGGCCTCGGTGAACTGGGCGCAGATGCGGTTCAGTTCGGCTTCGTTCTCGTCGTCGAGAATGGGGTTCTCGACGAGCTTCTCGCGGAAGGGGGCGTGGTTGTCGGCGATGTACGTCTGGAGGCGGGCCTCGTAGTCGGCGACCTTGTCCAAGGCAACCTTGTCGAGGTGGCCCGAGGCCGCGGCGAAGATGATCGCCACCTGGTCGACGACGTGCATCGGCTTGAACTGCGGCTGCTTCAGGATCTCGACCATGCGGCGGCCGCGATCGAGCTGGGCCTGCGTGGCGGCGTCGAGGTCCGTGCCGAGCTGGGCGAAGGCCTCGAGCTCGCGGAAGGCCGCGAGGTTCAGGCGCAGGCCGCCGGCGACCTTCTTGTGCTTCATCGCCTTCACCTGCGCAGCGCCACCCACACGCGACACCGAGATGCCGACGTCGATGGCGGGACGGATGTTGGCGCGGAACAGGTCGGGCTGCAGGTAGATCTGGCCGTCCGTGATCGAGATCACGTTGGTCGGGATGTAGGCAGAGACCTCACCCTCCTGCGTCTCGATGATCGGCAGCGCCGTCAGCGAGCCAGCGCCGAGCTCGTCGGAGAGCTTCACCGAGCGCTCGAGCAGGCGGGAGTGCAGGTAGAAGACGTCGCCGGGGTACGCCTCGCGGCCCGGCGGGCGGCGCAGGAGCAGCGACAGCTGGCGGTACGCCACAGCCTGCTTGCTGAGATCGTCGTAGACGACCAGCGTGTGCGCCTTGTGGTTGTACATCAGGTGCTCGGCCATCGCGCAGCCGGAGTACGGGGCGATGTACTGCAGCGGCGCAGGAGCCGAGGCGGAGGCGACGACCACAGTGGTGTAGTCCATCGCACCGGCGCGGCGCAGGTCTTCGACGACGCCCGCGACGGTCGAGTCCTTCTGACCGACGGCGACGTAGAAGCAGTGCACGTTCTCGGACTTCTGGTTGATGATCGTGTCGACGCCGATGGCGGTCTTGCCCGTCTTGCGGTCGCCGATGATCAGCTCGCGCTGACCGCGACCGATCGGGGTCATCGAGTCGATGGCCTTGATGCCGGTCTGGAGCGGCTCGGTCACCGGCTGGCGGCCGGCGATGCCGGGCGCGATCATCTCGACCGGACGGCGCGT
>JAHEIK010000187.1 GCA_024639415.1 Planctomycetota bacterium | reverse complement strand
AGGCCAAGCACACCACCGTAGAAGGCGCGCGCGGCGTCCAGGTCGGGAACCGGAACGATGACTGCGTGCAGCTCGCGGAAGATCCCTGTGTCGGCCATGTCGCCCTCCCTCGTCGGCGGGGACCGTATCATGCGCGGCCGCATGCATCGCGACTGCCTGCCCCACCACGAGCACCCTCACACCTTCGGGCAAGACGTCCGTCGTGGTGGCGAGCGCCGTACGCAGATCGTGATCGTGATCACGGCCGTCATGATGGTGGGCGAGATCATCGCGGGGCTGGCCTTCGGCTCGATGGCGTTGCTGGCAGACGGCCTGCACATGGCGTCGCATACGGTGGCGCTGGGTATCGCGGCCTTCGCCTACGCGTACGCGCGGCGCCACGCCCACGATCCGCGCTTCGCCTTCGGCACCGGCAAGGCCAACGCGCTGGGAGGCTTCAGCGGCGCCGTGCTCCTGGCTGTGTTCGCGGCCTTCATGGCGTTCGAGAGTGTCGCGCGCCTACTGGCGCCCGTGGCCATCCAGTTCGACCAGGCGATCCTCGTCGCGATCCTGGGCCTTGTCGTGAACGTCGCAAGCGCGTTCATTCTCGGCTTCAAGCACGATCACGGTCACGGTCATGATCACGGGCACAGTCACGGTCACGACCATCATGACGCCCACACCCATCAGCACGACCACGCGCCTGCGCCGGAGCACGATCACAACCTACGGTCGGCGTACTTCCACGTCCTGGCCGATGCCTTGACGTCGCTGACGGCGATCGTCGCGCTGCTCACGGGCAAGTACATGGGCTGGCAGTGGATGGACCCGGTGATGGGAATCGTCGGCAGCCTGCTCGTGGCCCGCTGGTCGATCGGGCTGTTGCGCCAGACGAGCCATGTGCTGCTCGATCACCAGGCGCCGGAGGAAGTGCTGCAGCGCATCCGCCAGGCGCTGGAGCAGGATGGCAGCGACCGCGTCAGCGACTTGCACGTCTGGTCTGTCGGTCCCGGCATCTGGGCGCTGGAGGGCACCATCCTGGCGGAGTCCCCCGAGGCGCCGGGCGTCTACAAGGGCCGCATCGCACCGGACCTGGGCGTCGTGCACGCGACGCTCGAAGTCGTGCCGTGCGCCCACGACGAGACGCATCCCTCGTGAGCGCGGCCTGGCAGGAGAGTCTCCGAGCCGAGCCTAGGACTCCGGCGCCTCGTAGGGGGCGGTGTAGCGCTCGTAGGCGCTGACGTACGGACGGTCGACGTCGACGCGCCCGACGGTGTCGTAGCGGATCCACGTCCACTCGTCGTCCCAATCACCCGAAGCCCAGACGCGCTGCACGGCGCAGCGCGCGTCATCGGCAGCGCGGACGGGACCGAGCGCGTACTGGACGGGGCCCTCGGCGTCGGGCTCGTAGCTCACGCCGACCATGCCTCCGCGGGCAAGCAGCGACTCGGCCAGGGCGCGGTAGTCGCCGAGCTGCAGGCCGCGCAGAACGCTACGGTCGGGGACGATGCCCTCGGTCTCGAGGACGTGCTGCCAGAACCCGTCGGCGTTGGTCGTGACGACCTTGGCGACGCGGCTCAGCGGGAACACCTCCACGCCGTCACTGCGGAAGTCGAGGATGCTGAGCACGGCGACCAAGTGGTCGCTCAGACCGACGACGAACCCGTCCGTGTAGCTGCGCAGACCGGCCTTCCACTCGACGCGAGTGACGTGGCGGCTCTTCAGGAACGGTACGAGTTCGTTGTAGACATGCATCCTCGGGGACCTCCGGCCCCAGCAGGTCGGAAGTCGTTTCGACGCGCGCGCGCCACGCCGGGTTCCCCGCAAAAACGGGAGGCTGCCGTCTAGCTGCGCTCCAGCCGCTTCTCGATGCTCGCGAGACGATCCTCGAGCGCATTGCGGTTCATGAGCATGTAGAGGTACAGCTTGCACCAGGCGGCGATCTGGAACGCGGCCAGGGCGGCGACGGCGTAGAGAATCTGGTCGCGCGTGGTCTCTGCCGAGAACAACTGCACGACGGCCCACACCGTGACGGCGAAGAACACGAAGATGTAGACGAGGCAGAGCTTCCCGACCCAGCCCAGCGGGCCGCGGAACGCTCGTCCCATCTCACTCCAGAGACCGGTCGCCATGCGGGACTCCTTTCGCCGTCGCCAGACAGGATACGGCGAGGACGTGTGCATGAAGCCGCCGCGGCCAAGGCGGGCCGCGGCGACAGGAGCGTCCGGAGCGGGTCGCTCAGCGGACGTTGACGACGATCGATGCGGAGTTGGGGGAATCCGGCGGATCCCAGTTCTCCGTGCCTTCACCGATCGCGACGCCCGTGATGTTGAGGTTGTTCACCACGGAATGGGTCTCGGTCGTGTACTCGCCGGTGTCCGGGTCGACTTCGCCGACCGTCCACGTGGCGACGGGATCGAACGAGATCGTGATCCGCCAGTAACCGGACCACTCAGACTCCGATAGATCACTCTGGCTCAGGTTCCACACGTAGCCGTAGACGAAGTTGCCGGGGGCCTTCATCTCGGAGCCGAAGTGCAGCGGACCGCCGCCGGACTCGTAGCTCTGGGCGAGCGTACCCTCGAAGAAGATGGGGCCCACCGGGGTGACCGCGTCGTCGGCGAGCTTCTGGATCTTCAGCCGCGCGTTCGGGCTGAAGACGATCATCTCGCTCACCTCGTACGTGCCCGTGGTGGTGCCAAAGTTCTCGAGGATCAGCTCCCCGCCGCCGCCCGGCTGCTGGAACTCCTGCGTCTTCTTCATCTCGTAGGCGTCGAGCGTCTCGCCTTCCGGCAGGTCGAAGATCGCGGAACACTCGACCCGGATCACGCCACTGCGCGACTTGATGACCTTGGGCGCCAGGCGGCCACCCCAGAGGATCTTCACGTCGAGCGGCTCGGTCGCAGCCGCCGGGTAGATGTCCCAGAACGCCTGCCACGTGCTGGGCAGTCGCTGCTCATACACCGGCGCGGTCAGATCGAGCGGGTCGCGCAGGTCTTCTTCGCGGAAGAGCGGGAAGACGAGCGTGTCGTGGACGATCTCGCCGGCGCGGGGCCTGAGGCCAGTGCCCGTGCGCTGCCAGGGCAGCAGCCCGGGATCGTCCTGGATCGGCTCACCGGCCAACCCGTAGGGATGGGCGAACAGAATCGGCACGGACGAGTTGGCCCCGAGACCTTCCTCGACCGGGGCTTCGCCGCCTGAGCCGCCGGACGTCATGCCGCCGACCTCGGCCGACGTGCCGCCTGCCGTGATGGTGTAGTAGTAGTGCACGCCGCCCGTGAGGCCCGTGTGCACGAGCGGGGAGGCGTCGTCGGTCAGCGTGCCGCTGTTCTCGCCTTCCGGCAGCGCGGGTGCGCGCCAGTCGATCGTGAAGCTCGCAGCGCCCGTGTCGTCCCAGCTGAGGACGAGCAGTTCCTTGGTCGCGTCACGCACGAGGAGTGTCGGCTCGCATGCGTAGGTTCCACCGGGCTTGCCCGAGACCTGCAGCGACTCCTTGCTCTCGTGGTCCGTCCCCTTGGCGCAGACGACGTAGTAGTAGGTCGTCCCGTTGCCCACGGACTCGTCCATGAAGGTCTCCTCGAAGACCTCCACGTACGGCATCTCCCCCATCGCGCCGCCTTCTGTCCAGCGGTAGAGGGTGTAGCTCTGGGCTCCGAGAATCGGCTCCCAGCCCAACTCCAAGGCGCCGGGGTGCGCACGGATCCAGAACTCCTCGACGCGGCCCTCCGGCATGCCTTCGGACGCCTCGCTCGGCATCGCGAAGAGGCCGACCTCGGGCGAAGGATCAGTCTCCTCCAGCACCTCCGGATCGGCCGTGCTCGGAACCATGGCCGTGACGACGTAGTAGTAGGCCGTCGACTCCTCCAGGCCGTGCACCAGATACGGCGGCTTGACGCCGAGCGCCTCCTGCTCGGCCGTGGCGGGATCGATCCCGGGGCTCGTGCCCCAGTAGATGTTGTAGTTGCCCTCTGCGCCGCCGACGGTCTCCCAGTTCATGACGACCATGCGGCTGGGTTCCGTGAGTGACACGGTTGCGGTGGCCGGGCCGTCACCGCCGGCCTTGGGGCGCGCGGAGATCTCGTGCGAGGGCAGTCCCTCGGCGTCCGGCCCCTCGGCGCAGACCACGTAGTAGTACGTGGTGCCGTTGGAGAGTCCCGGGTCGGTATGCGTCAGGCCGCCGGTGGTCGTCAGCGGCGTCTCGAGCGCGGGGTCGAAACCCTGCGTCGTGCTGCGGTAGATGTTGTACGAGGTCGCACCGTTGACCTCGGTCCAGGTGAGCACCGCCGATCCGTTGCGCGCCGTGATCGACAGGTACTCGGTGATGCCGACCGGTACGGTCACCGACTTCTCGCCCGAGCCTTGACCGACGCTGCCGTCGGCGACCGCAGCCACGGCGTACACGTACGTGTCGCCCGGCGTCAAGGCCGCGTGGATCACCGTCGTGTCCTCGATCCCGACGAGCGCACTGGCCGTCGCCGTGTCGAGCGTCGTTCCCAGATTCCAGAACACGACGTACTCGTCCGCACCATCCACGGCTGTCCAGTCGAGCGTCACGGATGTCGCGGATACGAGAGGCTCACCGAGTGTGGGAGCGGGCAGTCCGGCAGGCGAACCCGAGCTTCCACATGCGGTGAGAAGGAGGCAGAGGGCCACCTGCACGAGCAGGACCCCCGTGGGACATCGGCACCCAAAACGGGTGCCGGCACACGTCTGCTGATTCATGGCACATCCTTTCACTACCAATGCGTGCAGGCGCGGCAGGATGTGTCTCGCACAACGCGTGCCGGGAACAGGCTCGCTGTGCGTGGGTGGACGTGCCCAGGCCGCACCTACGAGCGCGGCCTAGAGTCAGGCGATTCGGGCGCGTGAGGAACGCTGCGCAAGGGCACTGTGGGCCCTGCCACCTCGCGGCGGCAAGCGGAGAGAGCGTACGCGAGGAACCTTGCGCAGAGTGGTGCGCGAGGATGGGAACCGTCGTGCGAGCGGCGCGCCGAAGCGCTGCGCACCTAGCCGCTGCGACCGAGGCTGCTGCGTGAGAGTCCCATGCCGATCATGATCTCGCGCGTGGTCGCGCTCCAGGGGCCGCTCCAGATGTAGCTGCGGCCGGCGCGGGACGTGGACCACGTCCCGGGATCGCCTCAGCAGGAGCCAGACTGCCAGACGTAGGTCTGGCCGGACAGTCCACGCTTGCTGAAGTAGGTCGGGGCACCGCCCGCGTGAGCGGCGACGGCGAACAGGAGGATGCAGGCCAACACGAGGGCGGCCCGGTAGGACGGACGATGGGGCATGGGAGATCTCCGGGGACACACGACCGAAGTGCGCGATGTCGGCTACGTGGTCCCCCGCCCGATCCGCAGTGCGGGCGTTTCCTGGGGGCAAGCGCGGCATGTTCCCGTCGCCGGAGGGTCCGTCCACCTGTATCCGGGGCGGAGGGACGTATTTCCGTCCCTCGTTGCACGGGATCTGCGGACTACTACGCAGCCACGGCGTTCAGGCAGCACCCTTGTTGTAGACGTCGGCGTCCGGACACCCGGCCCGGTGGCAGTGGGCTGGATTGATCTCCGTCCCGCAACGACCTGGGCAGCAGGGGCCGCGCAGGAGTGCGGCGCCGCTCCGCCTGAGGCCGTCGCCGAGCGCGCGCAGGCCGTGCTTGAAGAATCCGGCGGCCGTCCGCGGGCGAATGCAGACCTCGAACTGGCGCCGGACGCCGGAGGCCAGCCTGAGCTTCCAGGGATAGCAGCCGTCGAGGAAGTCGATCTCGCTCTGCGCGTCGTCGTTGGCGTGGTCGCGCTGCAGGACGATGCGCAGGGCCTCGCCGGCCCCACGCAGTTCGCTGGCCGGATCGAAGCCCGTCTGGAAGAGGCCGCTGCCGCCCTTGCAGCGAAAGCCGTAGACCGCGGCGACGGGTGCGCCGTCGTGCTCGAGTAATCCGAGGATCAACGCACCCCGTTCCGCCAAGTCGCGTGCGAGCGCCACGTGGAACGCGCGCAGGGCCTCGCCGGCGAACGCCGTCTCCTTGCCCGTGGCTCGGAAGCGCCGCGCGTGCAGATCGAAGAGCGTTCGGACGGCAGCCTCGACCTCGTCCTGACGCTCGATCCAACGCACGCAGGTGTCGGGGGTCGCCAGCGTGCGCCGCAGCTTGCGCCGCAGCTCGTGGCGCAGGTGCTTGCCCAGGCCTGCGAGGTACTCCTCCCAGTGCGCCGTGGTGACGACGTACGGGCAGTAGGTGCTGACCCGCTCCGTCAGCCAGCCGGGCGGCGACGCACGCAATGCGCCGTGCAGGGCGCCGCCGGCGAGCAGTCCACGCAGGTGGATGTCCCGGAAGCGAAGCCTGGCGAGGACTTCCACAGCGCCGCGGGCGACGGGGCCCGTATCCCCATGGAGGGCGACGACGTCGAGGCCCACCGCTCCTTGTTCCGCTCCGCATGCGACGAGGGTGTCGTCCCCCGTGCGAGCAAGTGGCAGGAGTCCGCGCAGGCGACCCGCTCCGTCGTGAGCGACCAAGACGGCGGGGCGCACCTCGTCCTTGCGCCACTCGAGCCACGTGAGGACCCAGGACGGTGCGAGGAAGACCTGACCCGGTCGCAGGAGCTCTTCCCAAGAAGCGCGCAGTACGCGCAGCGCCTCCATGTCATCGAAGACGCCCCAGGAGAGGTCGTTTCCGCATTCGACGGCCCGGCGACGTGCGGTCTGCAATGTGCCCGCACCCATGCCTTCATCATCGGCCGGTACGGGGGTCGGGCTGGAGAAGGTTCGGGGTGCGGCCCATCGTCGCCCGGGGCCAGCCGGCCGGCGTGCGGATGAAGGGCACCCGTAGGGGCATCGCGAGTGACGGCGCAGGCGGAGCGAGTCGTTGCCCGGCCCGTACCGCCGCCGAGGAGCGTGCGGATGCTCGGCACCCGTAGGGGCATCGCGAGTGACGCCGCAGGCGGCGCGAGTCGTTGCCCGGCCCGTACCGCCGCCGAGGAGCGTGCGGATGCCACGCCCGGCCAGCGGACGCGCCAACGTGCCGCAACGGGCCGGGCAACCACTCCCCTTCGCCGGGGCTCAGGGTCGGGATGCCCCTACACCGACCCGGTAGGGGGTGGATGTCGCGTGGGCCGTCCGCATGGCCAGTTGCCGTAGGGGCGGGCTGCATGCCCGCCCGAGGGCCGACTGCCGTCCCCGGACTTACCACGTAGGGGCGGACCGGAGTGTCCGCCCCGGACCGCGGCGACCCCGCCGACACCGGGACGGCGCCGCGGCTTCCGATGCCGCAGGCCGGGGGCGCCTTGTGGCGTGCGCC